>CANFGA010000159.1 GCA_947446335.1 Oxalobacteraceae bacterium
GTGCTTGCGAAGACTCGCCCGAAGGTTGTTGCAGCGGTGAAAAATCGCCCAAGCCGTGACCCAGCATCTGCTGCTTGCTATCGTATTCGAACATCCTGATCGCATCGGGATTGACGTCGGCGATCCGGTCATCCTGGATCAGGAGGATGGCGTCGGCCGATTTCTCGAACAGTTGCTGAAAATTTCCTCCGACCATCAGCAGCGTGATTTCCTCCTGCTTGCGTTCGGTGATGTCGACATCCATGCAAAATATCTGCGCCGACTCGCCCTCGCGCGTGACGGCGAACATCGTCGAATAGATCCATAACCTCTTGCCGGCGCGGGTAGTGACATGCCAGTCGCACGCCGGGTAAGGTTTTCCGGTCTGCCAGATTTGCTCGAGCGCCGCATAAAACTCGGCTTCCTTGTCGCCATAAGACAACAACGAAGGCAGCGGCTGTCCGAGCGCCTGTTGTTGCGGCATCCCATACAGCTGTGCGCTGGCCGTGTTCCAGAAGCGCACGGTGGCAGTGCGATCGACGCTGCGCACGGCAACCATCGGCGTCAGGTCGACGGCAGCGGCTATGCTCGATAGCAACTCCAGCGCATGCTGGCCGGACAGCGCGTGTTCAGTATGGTATTCGGATGCCAAATGCCCTCCAGGTTCGCCCGATGCCGGACTTCAGGTCTGTTGCAATCATCCAGCATTCTTGCCTGATGGCTAAATTGGCCGTTGACGCCCCGCAAGATCAGCAAAGTTTATGACGATGCCGTCGACCCGGCCATAGAAACTGGCAACGTGGAACAAGGGAGAGGAAAAAGGAGGAAGTTGGCGCAGCGCGATCGGCTGCAGCATGCGGCGCATGCCTGGGACGACGCCCGTCGCCCGGCGAGGGCGATGGACGCGCGAATTGGTTACTGCTTGGGCGTCTCTGCTGCCAGATTGGCATCAGCGGCGGCATCGGTGGCCACCTCGGTCACGTCATCGGCCGCAGCCTCATCGTCGCCCTCTGTCACTTCGTCGCCCGGCTTCGGATTGTTCTTCGCTTCCAGCTTGCGCTTGGCTTTTTCCTCTGTCTTCTTTTTCTTTTCTAACTCTTTTTGCCGTTTTTCATACTGAAAATTTGTCTTTGCCATTTGCCACCTCTGTAGTGTTTGATGATGAAATCGAATTCCTGGCCGACATTATGACGCAGTTATGACCCGTATTCATTTTTCATCCCCTCGGATGATGTTGCGCGTGCAAACGTTGCAACCGTTCGCGCGCGACATGGGTATAAATTTGCGTGGTCGAGATATCGGAATGACCGAGCAAGAGCTGCACCACCCGCAAATCGGCGCCATGATTGAGCAAATGCGTGGCAAAGGCATGGCGCAGCGTATGGGGCGACAGCGGCGCCTTGATCTGGGCCTTTTGCGCATGCTTCTTGATCAAGATCCAGAACATCTGGCGCGTCATCGCCGCACCGCGCGCCGTCACGAACAAGGCATCGTCGACCTGGCCAGCCAGAATCACGCCGCGCGCGTCGCTCAGATAGCGCTCGATCCAGAGCCGCGCCTGCTCGCCGAACGGCACCAGACGCGTCTTGCCGCCCTTGCCGGTGATGCGCAATACGCCATCATTCAAGCTCAGCTCGACCGATTTCAGTTGCACCAGTTCGGACACGCGCAAACCGCTCGCATACATCAGTTCCAGCATGGTGCGTTCGCGCAAACCGAGCGCCGTCGTCACGTCCGGCGCCGCCAGCAGCGCCTCGACCTGGGCTTCGCTCAGCGTATGGACGAAACGGGCCGCTTGCCTGGCCGACGCCATGCTCAAGCAAGGATCGACGGCGATCCGATTGTGGCGCAGCGCCAGCTGGTAAAAGCGGCGCAGTGCCGACAGCCGGCGGTTGGCGGAACTGGCGCGCGTTTCTGCATGTCGCGCCGCAAAATAGGCGCCGATGTCCGACCCGCTCGCTGCCAGCAGCCCCCCTGCATCTGGCTGGACCGATTCCAGCCAGCACGCGAACAAGCGCAAGTCGCGCCGGTAGGCATCCAGCGAATTTTTCGACAAGCCATCTTCGAGCCACAGGCTGTCGCAAAAATCATCGATCAAGGTCGCATTCGCCGCGCTGGCGCGCGGCGGCGTGATGGCGGGCAGCGTCATCCAGGCACCGTGGAAGCGATGACTGAAAATGCAGCCACCTCCTGTTGTTTTTTCATCGCACGCTCCCTTTTTTTGTTCCAAAAAACCACTGGCTGGCCACCGGCGGCCAGGCATGGAAAAACCTGCGGACGAAAAAAAACGCACCTCGCGGTGCGCTCCAAATCCTGCGGCACGTTTCCGGCTGTTTGGAACCCGCTTCGCGGAATACCAACAGCATTCTGTAAAACGTGTGTCTCCCCAATGTATCTCCGGCATCGATACCGTTCTTATATACAACTCCCCGCCACTCAAGCTTCATGTCTTTATCTCATTAGCACACATTCAACATTAAGCGCACCAAAAAGGTAACATATGATACCGTATTTGATCAAAAAGTCTTAATTTTTTAATGCTTTAAGCTTGATCTGCTTCAATCTTGCATCACGCTTTGCAGCTGAGGCGCAATCATGGTAGTTGACCTTGCAGTGCGTCAGGTGTGGCAGCGTCATTGCATGCGCTCTTTTGCACCTTCCCTGTTGATCGAGCGAATCAATTCCTGGCCGATGCGCCCTTCCATGTCTTTTTGCACCGATGCCAGCGCCCGGCGCCATTCGGCCTGCTCTTCTGCGCTCAAGGTGTAGACCTCGGTCATCCCCGATTTTCTGATTGCCTCGATCGCGTTGTCATTGTCGCGCTGCGCGATCGCCTTTTCAAACGTTGTCGCTTCCTTCATCGCCGCAGTCAATGCAGCGCGCAGATCGGGCGGCAAGCCATCCCAGAATTTCTTGTTGACAATGACGGCATAGCCCAGATAGCCGTGGTTGGATACGGTCACGTGTTTTTGTACTTCATGCATCTTTTGCGTAACCATGTTCGAGGGCGGATTCTCGGTGCCATCGACGGCCCCCGTTTGCAGCGCCTGACGCACTTCGGAAAAAGCCAGCTCTTGCGGACTCGCCCCGAGCGCGCGCATTTGCCCGTTCAACACGCGAGATGACTGTATCCGCATCTTCAACCCCTTGAAATCAGCTGGTGCATGCAAGGGTTTGTTGGCCGACATGACCTTGAAGCCATTGTCCCAGAACGCCAGGCCGGTGATGCCCTTGGACTCCAGTTTTTCCAGCATGCCCTTGCCGATCGGACCTTCTGTGACGCGATACAGCGCCGCCTTGGTCGGAAAGATATAAGGCAAGTCGAACACCTCGAATTCCTTGACACCGAGCGGACCGAACTTGGCCAGCGACGGTGCCAGCATTTGCACGGCGCCCAGTTGCAGCGCTTCCAGTTCTTCCTTGTCCTTGTACAATTGGCTGTTCGGATAAATTTCAACGCTGACCCGGCCATTGGTGGCTTTTTCAGCCAATTGCTTGAAGCGTTCGGCAGCCTGGCCCTTGGGTGTATCGGTTGCCACGACATGGCTGAACTTGATGACGATGGGTCCTTGCGCCTGCACGTTGATGGAAATGACCGCGCACAGCACGAGGAAGATCGATTTCAATGACACTGATGTCTCCTTGCTTGATGTTATCTCGTCATTTTAATGTGATTTCAATGCGGTCGATGCTGTTGAGTTTTTTTAATTCGGCAATTGTGAAAAGCCACAATTGGCGGCAATGAATAACACGTTAGGCTTTCCGGCGATGAAAAATCCTCCTCTGCTATTGCATCGCTTGCAATTCCCCGGTCTCTGGCGCTGGCTGATGCCCGGCATGCTGGTCCTGTTTTTTCTGGCGATCCTGCTCTGGCTGCCATGGCAGGCACGCCAGATGGAAAGCAACGAGCGCCAGGAAAAACTGATCGCCGACACGCTGTGGGTCGAGCAAACCATCCGCTTCCAGATGACGCGCAACGAAGAAAGCTTGCGCGCGCTCGGGCGCGACATCGGCGGGGGCAACTTGTCGACCCAGCAATTGCACCAGCGCCTGGAGCAATTGCTGGGCAATGGGCGCGAACTGGCGCGCGTGGTCCGCGTCGATGAGCTCGGCAATGCCGTGGCCAGCAGCGATCCGGAGTTGCACCCGCTGGCGCAAACGCCCCAGTTCCTCGCCACTGCGGCCTCGGCGCGCATGTCGGGCAACCCGCAATACAGCCAGCCGGTCGCGCCCGAACCAGGAAAAAACGGCGGCATGACGATGGATTACCATTTGCCGCTGTTTCGCGGCAAGACCTACATCGGCAGCCTGGTCGCCACCTACCAGATCAGCAAACTGCTCGACGAGATGGTGCCCTGGTGGTTCGCCCAGGATAACCAGATCACGCTGATCGACCGCGACGACAAGGTGCTGGTGCGGCGCGCCGCGGCCGGTCCCGGCCACGGCGTCTACACCCACAAGCGCGCGCTCGACTTGCGCGGCGCCTCGGTCACGTTGGTGACCGACAGCATCAAGAGCGAACCGCACCTGCTGCCCAATTTGCTGGTGGGTTCGGTCATCGCGCTCTCGCTCGGCCTGCTGTGGAGCCTGATCGCGCTGTGGCGCGACATTTCGCGCCGGCTCGCAACCGAAGGCGCGCTGCGCCAGCAAATGTCGTTTCGCACCGCGATGGAAAATTCGCTGGTGACCGGACTGCGCGCGCGCGACCTGGAAGGGCGCGTCACCTATGTCAATCCAGCGTTTTGCCAGATCGTCGGCTACCCGCCCGAGGAATTGATCGGCAGGCTGCCGCCGATGCCGTATTGGGTGCCGGAAGCGATGGATGAGTACCAGCAGCGCTTCGCCGGCGTGCTGGCGGGCACCATCACGCCCCAGTTCGAAACGGTTTTCCAGCGCTCCGATGGGACGCAGGTGCCGATCCTGGTGTTCGAAGCACCGCTGGTCGACAGCAACGGCAAGCAGACCGGCTGGATGGGCTCGATCCTCGACATATCGGATCGCAAGCGGGTCGAAGAACTCAATCGCCAGCAGCAGGAAAAGCTGCAATCGAACGCGCGCCTGGCCACGATGGGCGAAATCTCGTCGATGCTGGCGCACGAGTTGAACCAGCCGCTGGCGGCCATTTCCAGCTATACCACCGGGGCGTTGAATTTGATCGAACGCGCCAGCAGCAGCCAGACGACTATCGATTGCGCGACCTTGAAACCGGCGCTGGAACAAGCCAGCGCCCAGGCCCGGCGCGCCGGCCAGATCATCCGCAGCGTGCACCAATTCGTCAAGAAACGCGCGCCCGAGCGCCAGGAAGTGGCGCTGCAAGATCTGGTAGAGAGCATCCGCGCCTTGATCGAACTGCAAGCGCGCAAATACCATGTGGTGCTGCAAACGAGCATTCCGCTCGACTTGCCAAAGGTGCGCGCTGACAGCATGATGATCGAACAAGTGCTGCTCAATCTGACGCGCAACGCGATCGAGGCGATGCAAGATGTTGCGCCCGGGCGCCGCATCCTGCGTCTGCTGGCCCATTTCGATGCCGCCCAGTCACAAGTTGCGGTCGCGGTCATCGACCAGGGGCACGGCATGACGCCGGAAGTGGCCGAGCGCCTGTTTTCGCCATTCTTCTCGACCAAGGCCGAGGGCATGGGGATGGGCTTGAACATTTGCCGCACCGCGATTGAATTCCACGGCGGCACGCTGTGCCACGATGACAACCCGCAAGGCGGCACCATTTTCAAATTTGCGCTGCCGGTGGCCTGACCCTGTCACATTTGAAGCAACTTTTGGGAGATTTTCAATGCTGCATATCGTCGACGACGAAGAGGTGGTGCGCGATTCCTTGTCCTGGCTGGCCGCCTCGCGCGCCATCCCTGCACGCGCCTATGGCGGCGCGCAGGAATTTCTGAGCGCCATCGATGGCAAGTTCGACCCGCAGGGCGATTGCATCTTGCTCGACGTGAGGATGCCGGACATGAATGGCGTGGCCGTGTTCGATCTGCTGGCCGGGCGCGGCTTGACGCTGCGCCTGCCGGTCATTTTCCTGACCGGCCACGGCGACGTGCCGATGGCGGTCGATACGCTCAAACGCGGCGCCTTCGACTTTTTTGAAAAACCGTTCAATGACAATGCGCTGATGGACCGGGTCCAGCAAGGCCTGGCCGGTTCGCGCGAAGCCGGCGCCATGGCGCTGGTGCATGCGCGCCTGGCGACGCTGACGACGCGCGAGCGCGAAGTGCTGGACCTGATCCTGGCGGGCAACATGAACAAGGTGGTCGCCGACAAGCTCGGCATCAGCATGCGCACGGTGGAAGTGCACCGGGCCCATGTGTTCGACAAGATGCAGGTCAAGACTGCGGTCGAACTGGCCGGATTGCTGAAGTGATAAGATTGCGCCATATCAAACAAGCGCCACAGGTCATCCGCTGGTAACCCGATTGAGGCACGATTGCAGAACGATTGAGCCACGACCCAGCCACGGCTGACTGTTAGCACGAGCGCAAGACCGGTCGTGCGGCCCACCTTCTCATGCCACCTTTGCGACTGCGATTCCCATGAGCACAAGAAATTTGCACTTTCTGTTTCATCCGCGCTCGGTTGCCGTGATCGGCGCCTCGAACCGGCCGCACAGCGTGGGCGCGACCGCGCTGAACAATTTGCGCGATGCCGGGTTTGCCGGTAGCATCTGGCCAGTCAATCCGAAATATGACATGCTGGCCGGATACAAGACCTATGCCAGCGCGACCGACTTGCCGCAGGCGCCCGATCTGGCGCTGATCTGCACCCCGCCGCAGACCATCCCCGCCATCATCGCGCAACTGGGCGCACGCGGCACCAAGGCCGCCATCGTGCTCACGGCCGGGCTAGGCGCGCGCCAGAACGGCAGCGGCAAAACCATCCGGCAAGCGATGCTGGACGCCGCCAAGGTGCATCTGCTGCGCATACTGGGGCCCAATTGTGTCGGCTTGCTGGTGCCATCTATCGGCCTCAATGCCAGCTTCGCGCATACCGGAGCGCTGCCCGGAAAACTGGCCTTTGCCTCGCAATCGGGCGCGCTGGTCACCGGCGTGCTGGACTGGGCCAAATCGCGCGAGATCGGCTTTTCCACCTTCATTTCGATGGGCGAAAGCGCCGATGTCGATTTTGGTGACGTGCTCGATTACCTCGCCAGCGATGCCGACAC
>CANFGA010000160.1 GCA_947446335.1 Oxalobacteraceae bacterium
GCAGATCGAAATGCTCGAGCGCGCCGCGCCCGTTGGCGCCCAGTGTGCCGAAGCCGTGCGCATCGTCGACCACCAGCCAGGCGCCGTGCTGTTCGCACAGCGCCAGCAGTTCGGGCAATGGAGCGAGGTCGCCATCCATGCTGAACACGCTGTCGGTGACGACCAGTTTGGTCGATGCGTTCGATGCCGCCAGCAGTGCAGAGAGTGCCTCCAGGTCGGCGTGTGGATAGACCTTGACGCTGGCGCGCGCGAGGCGGGCGCCGTCGATCAGGGACGCGTGGTTGATCGCTTCGGAAAAGATTTCGCTGTCCGGGTCGCTCGCGGTGAGCGCGCTCAAGACCGCCAGGTTGGCCATGTAGCCGGTGCAGAAATACAGCGCCCTGGCCGATTCCAGATGCGGGCCCACGAATTCGGCCAGCCGCTCTTCCAACTGCGCATGAGCGCGGCTATGGCCGCTGATCAGGTGCGAGGCGCCGCTGCCCACACCGTACAACGCCGCTCCTTCTTGCAGCGCGGCGATCAGGCGCGGATGGCTGGCCAAGCCCAGGTAATCGTTGCTGCAAAAGGCCAGCAAATCGCGCCCGTCCACTGTCACGCGCGGCGCGCAAGGCGTTGCGGTGATGCGGCGGCGGCGGATCAGGCTGCGCTGTTCGAGCGCGTGCAGTTGAAGATCAAGTTGCGCTATCAATTTCATCAGTTGGCCTTGATCGTTTGTTCGAATACCGCCAGCGTGCGCGTGGCCAGCAGGTCGATCTCGTCATCGCCCAGGATATACGGGGGCATCATGTACACCGTGCGCCCGATCGGGCGCAGCAGCAATTCATGTTCGACCGCATTGCTGAAGAATCGTTTGGAAAAGCTTGCACTGGCTGCCGGATCGGGTTCCACCGCATCGAAGGCCCAGATCATTCCGCGCTGGCGGAAGTGGCGCACCCGCTCATGCTGCGCCAGCGGCGCCAAAGCCTGGGTCAAGCGCGCGGCGCGCACGCGGTTGTTGTGCAGCACATCATCCTCGATGAAGATGTCGAGCGTCGCCAGCGCGGCGCGGCAAGCGAGCGGATTGCCGGTGTACGAGTGCGAATGCAGGAAGCCGCGTGTCACATCGGGGCTGTAGAATTTCTGATAGATCTCGTCCTTCGTCATCACCAGGGATAAGGGCAGATAACCGCCGCTGATCCCTTTCGACAGACACAGGAAGTCGGGCCATGCAATGTTGCCGTTGGTGACTGCCTGTTCGCAGGCAAAGAAAGTGCCGCTGCGCCCGCAGCCGACCGCGATTTCATCGAGGATCAGGTGCACCTGGTAACGGTCGCACAGGGCGCGCACCAGACTCAGGTAGAGCGGATCGTGCATCGCCATCCCGGTCGCGCACTGGACCAGCGGTTCGATGATGATCGCGGCGATATGGTTGCCGCGCTCGATGAACAGGCGCTCGACATCGCTTGCGGCACGGCGCGCGACATCCTGCGCCGTCTCGCCTTCTTGCGCGCCGCGCGCGTCCGGCGAGGCCACCACGTGGGCGGCGCGCAGCAGCGGGCCATAGGCATCCTTGAACAGCGCCACATCGGTCACCGCCAGCGCGCCGATGGTTTCGCCGTGATAGCCGCCCTGGACGCAGACGAATTCCTGCTTGTCGGTCAAACCCGAGTTGCGCCACGCGTGAAAGCTCATCTTCAGCGCGATTTCGACCGCCGAGGCGCCGTCGGAGGCGTAAAAGCAATGGCCCAGCACGCCGTCGGTCAAGTTTGACAAGCGCTCCGACAGTTGCACCACCGGCTCGTGCGTGAAGCCGGCCAGCATCGCGTGTTCGAGCCGGTCGAGCTGGTCCTTCAGCGCGGCATTGATGCGCGGGTTCGCGTGGCCGAACAGGTTGACCCACCACGAGCTGATCGCATCGAGGTAGCGCCTGCCTTCATGGTCGTACAGCCAGGCGCCGCGCCCATGGCTGAGCGCGATCAGGGGCACGTTTTCGTGGTGCTGCATCTGGGTACAAGGATGCCATACGCTGCGCAGGCTGCGTTCTACCCAGGGGGATTGCGGTGTTGCGGAATTCGAATTCAAGATTGCTCCAGGTTAAATTGCTCCCTCATTCCCGGCCATTCTCCCGCAGGCGAATCGCATCGCGATTCGGGCACAAAAATTTCCATGCCGGGAGAAGGGAGTAGATCAGGGCCGGGGATGAGGGAGTTGCCGGAGATGCGGGCATGAAAATCAAGCCAGCCAGTCCGGCTTGCGTTTTTCGAGGAATGACAGCACGCCTTCGCGGCCCTCGCTTGACGCTCTTATCTGCGCTATGCGTTCGGCCGTATCTTGCACCAGCGCATCGCTCACCGGTCGGCCCGCGATGTCGCGCACCAGGATCTTGGCCTGGCGCACCGCCTGCGGGCCGTTCGTCAGCAGCGCCTTTGCGATCGCGGCCACCTTGTTGTCGAGTTCGGATGCCGCCACCACTTCATGGGCCAGACCGATCCGCTGCGCCTCGCGCGCGTCGAACCGTTCAGCGGTGAGGAAATAGCGGCGCGCCGCCTGTTCGCCGATGGCCTTGATCACGTAGGGCGCGATCGTGGCTGGAATCAGCCCCAGCTTCACTTCGCTCAGGCAGAAATGCGCTTCCTCGGCGGCGACGACGATGTCGCAGGCGGCGACCAAGCCCATGCCGCCGGCATAGCAATCGCCTTGCACCCTGGCCACGACCGGTTTCGGACAAGCGTAGATCGTGCGCAGCATCAGAGCCAGTTGCTGCGCGTCGGCCAGGTTTTCGGCATGTGTGTAGCACGCCATCTTTTTCATCCAGTTCAGATCGGCGCCGGCGCAAAAGGCCGGGCCGTTGGCCGCCAGCACGATCGCGCGCACGGCGTCATTCTGGCCCAGATCGTGGAAGGCGTGCGTGAGGTCGGCGATGGTCGCTTCGTTGAAGGCGTTGCGCACCTCCGGGCGGTCCAGCGTGATCGTTGCCAGCGCGCCTGTGATGTCTATGTGCAGCGTGTGATGCGGCATGTCGGGTTCTCCTGGTGTGATGCAATCTTGCTTATCGGCGCACACGCTGGCCAGGCTCGGGAAAGCTGCCGTCGAGATAGAGCCAGCGTCCACCTTCGCGCACGAAGCGGCTGACCTCGTGCAAGCGATGCGCGCGCCCGCCTATCTTGTAGCGGGCGACGAATTCGACGCTGGCATGGTCTGCCTCGGCAGATTCAGCATCAGCTTCAACTTCAGGTTGACGTATACGTAAAGGAGATTTTACCTCAAGTCCCAGCCAATGCAAGCCTTCATCGTCGCTCAATATCGGATCCGGGGGGCAGGTGCTGGCGTGCCAGGTGGCGCGCAGATAGGCTTCGTCGCGCAGCACGTAGGCGCTGTAGCGCGAGCGCATCAGTGCGCTCGCATCGGGCGCCAGCGCAGCGCCTGTGATGAACGGGCCGCAGCAAGCGGCAAGGGCGGCGCCGCCGCAAGGGCAGGCTAGTGTTGGGTTTGGCATCGTCACCGTGGAGGACAGAATTTGCCGAGATTATCCGCCATAACTGGGCACACCGGGTTTTTGGCGCTACACTCCTGTGCTCATTGGACATGTTTTTCCGTACCGGTCCCTTCATCCGAACTGCAAAGAATCTATGCAACGAGCGCAGCAACAAAGCCCCTGGTCCTGGGTGCCATCCCTGTATTTCGGCCAGGGCTTGCCCTATGTCGCGGTGATGATGCTGTCCGTCATCATGTACAAGAACCATGGCATTTCGAATGCCGATATCGCGCTCTATACCAGCTGGCTATACCTGCCGTGGGTCATCAAGCCGCTCTGGTCGCCGTTCATCGAGCTGTTCGGCACCAAGCGGATCTGGATCGTCGGCCTGCAACTGGTGATCGGGGCGGCGCTGGCGCTGGTCGCCTTGACCACGTCGCTGCCCCATTTCTTTCAGCTCAGCCTGGCCGTGTTCTGGCTGATCGCCTTCAGTTCGGCCACCCACGACATCGCCGCCGATGGCTTTTACATGCTGGGCTTGACGCAGAACCGGCAAGCGGCGTTCGTCGGCGTGCGCAGCACCTTTTACCGGCTCGCGATGATCGCCGGCCAGGGGGCGCTGGTCTACCTGGCCGGCAGCTTGAGCGCCGCCACCGGCGATGTGCGGCTGGCCTGGTCCGTCGTGTTCCTGATCCTGGGCGGCTTGTTCGTCGGTTTGTCGCTGTACCATCATCTGGTCTTGCCCAAGCCAGGCAGCGACGTGACCGGCGTGCGCAGCGGCGCCCTGATGGCCGATTTCATGGCCACGTTTGCCTCTTTCTTCAAGAAAAAAGGCATACTCACGATCCTCGGCTTTCTGCTGCTGTTTCGCCTCGGCGAAGCCCAATTGCTGAAGCTGGCGCTGCCTTTCTTGCTCGACCCGGCCCAGGCTGGCGGCCTGGGTTTGAGCACATCCGAGGTCGGGCTGGTGTATGGCACGGTGGGCGTGATTGCGCTGACGCTGGGCGGCTTGCTGGGCGGCTACGTGATTGCGCGCCACGGTTTGAAGCGCTGCCTGTGGGTGATGGTGCTGGCGGTGCATTTGCCGGACCTGGTGTTCGTCTATCTGGCCACGGCCTTGCCCGACAATCTGGCCCTGATCGCCGCCTGCATCGCGGCCGAGCAATTCGGCTACGGCTTCGGCTTCGCCGCCTACATGCTGTACATGATCATGGTGGCCGACGGGCCGCACAAGACGGCCCACTATGCGATTTGCACCGGCTTCATGGCGCTCGGGATGATGTTGCCGGGCATGGTCAGCGGCAAGATACAAGAGTATCTCGGTTACCAGCATTTCTTCATCTGGGTCTGCATCGCGACCATCCCCGCCTTCGCGATGGCGGCGCTGGTCAAGATCGATCCGGAGTTTGGCAAGGCCGAGCCGGAAGGCGCGGTGTAGGGAGAAATTCAATCGGGCTTGTTGCGTCCTTTTGCACGCATGCGCGGCCAAATTGCACTATAGTCGCCATCCAACGATGATTTTGACCGAGGAATGGTTTGTCTTCACATATCAACCAGCGCAGACGACTGTGCAAGGCGGCCAGCATGGCTGCCGTATTCGCCCTCGGCGCCGTGCTGAGCGCTTGCGCCGGGCTCGATCCGGTCTCCGCTCCAGTCCCGAAAATTGCATCGGCAGTGCCGGTGCCGCCGCCGACCGGCGCCACGCCGCCGGCCGCGCCGCGCGAATTTCGCGCCGCCTGGGTCTCGACGGTCGCCAACATCGACTGGCCCAGCCGCAACAACCTGACGGTGGCCAAGCAGCAAGCCGAGGCGATCGCGATCCTGGACCGGGCCAAGGCGCTGAACCTGAATGCGATCGTGCTGCAAGTGCGCCCGAGTGCGGATGCGATCTATGTCTCGAAGCTGGAGCCATGGTCCGAATTTTTGACCGGGCAACAGGGGCGGCCACCGCGCCCGCTCTACGATCCGCTCGAATTCTGGATCGCCGAGGCGCATGCGCGCGGGCTGGAATTGCACGCGTGGTTCAACCCCTACCGCGCGCGCCACACCACCGGCAAGACGGCGCTGGCGCCCAACCATATCGCCAATACCAATCCGGAAACGGTCAAGCCATATGGCAAGTCGCTGTGGATGGACCCGGGCGAACCGGCCGCCGCCCAGCATACGCAAGACGTGATCCTCGACGTGGTGCGGCGCTATGACATCGACGGCGTTCACATCGACGATTATTTTTACCCTTACCCTATCGATGCCCAGGCCGGCAACAGCGATGCGCTCGAGCCGGGCGCGGCCAGCGCGATGCGCCCGCAGCTCGACTTTCCCGACCAGGTCTCGTGGCAGCGCTACCGCCAGGCTGGCGGCAATCTGGGGCGGCCGGACTGGCGGCGCCAGAACGTCAACCAGCTGATCGAAGCCTTGCACCAGGGCATACACCGTGAAAAAAGCTGGGTCCGCTTTGGCATCAGTCCGTTCGGCATCGGCCGTCCTGACCGGCGCCCGAGCGGCATCGTCGGCTTCAGCCAGTACGATTCGCTGTATGCCGACGCCGAACTGTGGCTGGCCAAGGGCTGGCTCGATTATCTGACGCCGCAATTGTATTGGCCGATCGCGCAAAAGGCGCAAGCCTTCGATGTCTTGCTCGATTACTGGCTGGCGCAAAATCCGCATGGCCGCCACATCTGGCCGGGCTTGTTCACCAGCCGGATCGACAATTCGGCGCGCTCTTTCACGGCCGATGAAATCGCCCAGCAAGTGGCGCTCACGCGCACCCGCGCCGGCGTCAACGGCCATGTCCATTTCAGCGTCGTGGCGCTGATGGAAAACCGCAAGGGCATCAGCGACTTGCTCAAGGCGAACGTGTACCAGAGCCCCGCGTTGATCCCGGCCACGCCGTGGCTGGGGGCTGACTTGCCTTTGGCGCCGACGGTGCTGGTGCGCCCCGGTGCCGGCGCGATCGGCCTCACTTTGAGGGCGGCGCCCGGCAAGGCCCCGACGCGCTATGCGATCTGGTCGCGCTATGGCCGCGAATGGCGCTTTGCGATGGTGCCGGCGCTGCCTGGTGCTGCGGCATTCTGGTCGGCGCTTGACGATGCGGCAGCCGGCGCGGCCAGCGCCATCGTCGTCAGCGCGGTGGACCGGCTCGGCAACGAGAGCGAGCGGGTCGATGTCTTGCGCGATGCCCTGGGCGATGCATTGGGTAATGCGGCGGGCCATGATGCTTTGCGCCCGGCGCCGTGACGCGATGACAGTGTGGCGGTGAACCTCGGCCTGGGCATCGATGCCGGCGGCACCCGCACGCGCTGGGCCCTGGCCGCTGGCGATGGCACGCTGATCGGCGAAGGGCAGGTCGCCGGCTTGTCGGCGCTGCAAATGGCCAGCCCAGAAGGGCGCGCCGCGTTGCAAACGATCTTGGCGAGTCTGTGCTGCGACGCGCTGGCGCTGACTGCGGGCCGGCCGCTGCGCGTGTGCGCCGGCTTCACCGGCTTCGGCAGCGGCTTGGTTGCCGACGGCGCCGGCCTCGCGTTGCAACGCTGGCTGGCCGACCCTCTGGTGATCGACACGGATGGCGTGACCCTGCGCAGCGACATCGAGATCGCCTATCTGGACAGCTTTGGCGCAGGCAGCCCGGGCCAGGGCGGCCCCGGTTATCTGGTGTATGCCGGCACCGGTTCGATCGCCGC
>CANFGA010000161.1 GCA_947446335.1 Oxalobacteraceae bacterium
CAGAGCGTCTGATCCCTTTTGTCGCACAATATGTGATCCGGGTCGACAAGACCGCAGGAAAAATCACGGTCGACTGGGGCCTGGATTATTAGGCAGTTGCCAAGGCCGGTCTGGCCTGTTCGGAATCAATCATGCAATTTGATGTCATCACGCTGTTCCCGGAGATGTTTGCCGGATTGACGCAATCGGGCGTGACCCGGCGCGCATTCGAGCAAAAGAAATGCGCCTTGTCGTTGTGGAATCCGCGCGACTTCACTACTGACAATCATCGCACCGTGGATGACCGCCCGTATGGTGGCGGTCCAGGGATGGTGATGATGGCCAAACCGTTGGAGGCGGCGATTGCTGCAGCCAAGGAGCGCCAGCAAGGTGTTGCACTGGCAACGCCGCGGGTGGTGTTCATGTCGCCGCAGGGGCGTGCACTGACGCATCAACGGGTCATGCAGTTGAAGCAGGAAGCCGGTCTGGTGATTCTGTGCGGGCGCTACGAAGCGGTCGACCAGCGCCTGATCGAGCGTTGCGTCGACGAGGAAATCAGCCTCGGCGATTTCGTGCTGTCGGGCGGCGAATTGCCGGCGATGGCGCTGATGGATGCGGTGATCAGGCAATTGCCCGGCGTGTTGCACGACGATGCTTCGGCAGTCGAAGACAGCTTCGTCAACGGCTTGCTCGATTCGCCCCATTACACGCGGCCCGAGATCTATGAAGGTGTCAAGGTGCCGCCCGTGTTGATGAGCGGCAACCATGCCGAGATTGAAAAATGGCGCCGCCAGCGCATGCTGGAGGCGACATCAAGCAAGCGTCCCGATCTGTTGCAGAGGGCGCGCAATGATGGCTTGCTGACGCGGGCCGATGAACAGTTTTTAGCCAGCCTGTAGCAGTTTTACCGGCCGGTAGTACCGCAGTACCGCGCGGGCGATCTTGCCCGCATGTTTAACCCCATCCTCTACCGGGCTCGCTGTTTTTACAGCGTCATGCGCCGGCAAGATGGTTTTCGGAGCAACAAGAATGAACCTGATTCAACAATTGGAGCAAGAAGAAATCGCTCGTCTGGATAAAACCATTCCCGATTTCGCCCCTGGCGACACCGTCATCGTCAACGTCAACGTAGTCGAAGGCACGCGCAAGCGCGCTCAGGCTTACGAAGGCGTCGTCATTTCCCGTCGCAACCGCGGTCTGAACTCGAACTTCATCGTGCGCAAGATGTCGTCCGGCGAAGGCGTCGAGCGTACGTTTCAGTTGTATTCCCCGCTGATCGCTTCGATCGAAGTCAAGCGTCGTGGTGATGTTCGCCGCGCCAAGCTGTATTATCTGCGTGAGCGTTCGGGTAAATCGGCGCGTATCAAGGAAAAATTGCCAAACCGTCGCGTCGCAGCGAAAGCAAGCGCTTAATTCGCGTCTTGTGTTTGGAAAGAAGGGGGCGCCTGCTGGTGTCCCCTTTTTTTTCGTCCGCGCCGCTGTGGCGCACTCTGGAGGTATTCGCGTTGGCCACGTTCGATCCGCAGCAATTCCCCATCGATGCCATCGCCGGCGAGGCCGCACTGGCGATCGATCGTCTGACGCCGCAATGGCTGCGCGAGCGCTTCGCCGCTCCGCCACAATGGACGCCGGAGCCGCCTGACCCATGGCTACAGTTGCTGGCCGCGCCGACCCGCGCCGCAGTGCTCTTGCCATTGATCTTGCGCGAGGATGGCATCAGCTTGCTGCTGACTCAGCGCACGCTGCATTTGAGTGCCCACCCGGGCCAGATCGCCTTTCCAGGCGGACGCTGCGAACCAGGCGATGTTTCCGCGACCGATACCGCGCTGCGCGAGACCGAGGAAGAGGTCGGTCTGGATCGGCGCCATGTCGACGTGCTCGGCACCTTGCCCGATTATCCCACCGGCACCGGCTATCTGGTCACGCCCGTGGTCGGCCTGGTCACGCCACCGTTCACGCTGCGCGCCGATCCGTCGGAAGTGGCCGAGATGTTCGAAGTGCCGCTGGCATTTCTGATGGATGGCTTGCATCACCAGCGTCTGTCGGCGCCGGTGGGCAGCGGGCGCAGTTCGTTTTATGCGATGCCGTACCAGCGCTTTTACATCTGGGGCGCCACTGCCGGCATGCTGCGCAACCTGTTTCATTTGCTGCGCGCGTAGATAAGTTTGATTCCGGAACAACACTGCGCTATCGTAGTGCGCATTGCGTGTTGAACCAAAAGGACGTTTCATGACATTTCTTTCCATACTTTGCGCCTTGTTGATCGAGCAGCTCAAGCCGCTGCGCGCCGACAATCCGATTTATGCCGAAATCAAGGGTTTCGCGCGGCGCATGGAGGTGTGGTTCAACGCGGGCAGTCCGCAACACGGCCGCCTGGGCTGGTGCCTGATGATGCTGGCATTGATGATGCCCACCGCACTGGTTTATTGGGTCCTGATCCACTACAAGCTCGGCTTGCTCGCCTTTGCCTGGAACATCCTGATCGTCTATCTGACGCTGGGCTTTCGCCACTACAGCCATTACTTCACGTCGATACAGCTGGCCTTGAATGGCGGCGACGAGGCGACTGCGCGCGCGCTGCTGGCCGAATGGACCAGACAGGATACGACCGGGATGGAAGTGGCTGAAATCTCCCGCATCGCCGTTGAAAAGGCGCTGGTGGCCACGCATCGCAACGTGTTTGGCGTGTTCTTCTGGTTCCTGATGCCGCTCGGACCCGCTTGCGCCGTCATGTACCGGGTGGCCGAATATCTGGCGCGGGCATGGAACGAGCCCGAGCATATGCAAAACGAAGCCTTCGGCAAGTTTGCCGCGCGCGCCTTTTATTGGATAGACTGGATTCCGGTGCGCCTGACGGCAGCCGCTTTTGCGGTGGTGGGCAATTTCGAGGATGCGATCTATGCGTGGCGCAATTTTGCGATGCGCTGGCAAGATCCGGCGATCGGCATCATTTTGTCGGCCGGTGGCGGCGCAATGGGTGTGCGCCTGGGCACGCCGCTCGAGAACGCGGGTGCGGTATTGCCGGTCGATGCGGCGATGGTCGATGCGACCGACGCCGAAACGGAAAGCTTGCCCGGCGAAGAGCCCGGCGTGCGGGCGCTGCAAAGCACCGTGGGCCTGGTCTGGCGCGCATTGCTGCTGTGGATGATGGTGCTGTTGCTGCTCTCGAGCGCAGTCTGGCTGGGTTGATCCAGGGCGGAGGACGGGGTCATCATCAGTGGCCCCGGACGCGACATCTTTCCCCGATTGAACTTGTTCCCTGTAGTCCAGGTCTTCTATAAGATATAATACTGATGAGTTAAAATTTGTACCTCAGCCCGGCGTTGCTGCCGGGGTCTTCCACGCACCAGGGTCCTCACAAGCCGCCTATGGCCGAGTTAGCTGAAAACAACAATGAACTGACCAAGGAATTTTTCATCCTTGGCCTCACCAGCAATGGCAAGCAGTTCCGTCCCAGCGATTGGGCCGAACGCCTCTGTGGCGTCATGTCATGCTTCCATCCGTCGAGTTCGGCTGGAATCAATGCGCATCTGCATTTTTCCCGCTACGTGCGCCCGATTGTCGTCAACGGGATGAAAGCGGTCGTCGTCAATTGCGCTTTGCGCGAGGTCGAACCGATGGCTTACAATTTCGTCGTCGAATTTGCCAAGGATAACGACATGCAAGTGGTCGATGCCTGCTTCCTGCCATATCCGGGCGAAGCGCCGCCCTGACCGGGGCCATCCTGGGCGACTGGCTGCGCGTTTTCTGACGGGACTGGCGATAAACGGGTAGCATGGTGGAACAGGGCCTTTGCGCCTGATTCCTTCCATCGCACCCTAGACCGACCCGAGACCCGCATGACATCAAGCAATCTGAAACATCGCCGCGCTGGCGCGCCACTGCTATGCCTTTTGTGCATCTGGTGCGTCTCGTTCGACACCCTTGCCCAAACCTTGCCCGCCGGCGTGACCAAGGGGCCGTCGGTCGAAGGCATCTCCGAATACCGCTTGCCCAATGGCTTGAAAGTATTGCTGTTTCCCGATGCCGGCAAGCCGACCGTCACCGTCAACGTGACTTATCTGGTCGGTTCGCGCCACGAGAATTACGGCGAAACCGGGATGGCGCATTTGCTTGAACATCTGATGTTCAAGGGCACGCCCAAGCACCGCAACATTCCCCAGCAATTCGCCGAGCGCGGCA
Organism: Oxalobacteraceae bacterium; assembly: GCA_947446335.1. Taxonomy (GTDB): domain Bacteria; phylum Pseudomonadota; class Gammaproteobacteria; order Burkholderiales; family Burkholderiaceae_D; genus Janthinobacterium. Next base: position 4,162 of record CANFGA010000161.1, read on the forward strand.
TGGATTTCAACGGCACCACGTCGTTCGATCGGACCAATTATTACGAGGTGTTCCAGGCTGGCAATGGCAACTTGAAATGGGCGCTCGACATGGAGGCGGCGCGCATGGTCAATTCGGCGATCGCGCGCAGCGATCTCGACTCGGAAATGACGGTGGTGCGCAACGAATTCGAAAGCGGCGAAAATGCGCCATTCTCGGTGCTGCAAAAGCGCATGCAAAGCATCGCTTACGACTGGCACAGCTATGGCCGTTCGCCGATCGGAAACCGCAGCGACATCGAAAACGTCAAGATAGAAAATCTGAAGGCGTTCTACAAGACTTATTACCAGCCCGACAATGCGGTGCTGCTGGTGGCCGGGAAATTCGATGCGACGCAAACGCTGGCCTGGATCAGCAAGTCGTTCGGCGTGATTCCCAAGCCGACGCGCAAGTTGCCGCAATTCTGGACGGTGGAACCGACCCAGGATGGCGAGCGCAGCTTCACCGTGCGGCGCAAGGGCGACATCGACATCGTCGCGCTCGGCTACAAGATCCCCGGCGCCTTGCATGCCGACAGCGATCCCTTGAGCTTCATGTCCGATATTCTGGGCGACAGCGCCACCGGCCGTTTGCATAAATTGCTGGTCGATACCGGGATGGCGGTCCAGGTTTTCAGTTTTGGCCAGAGCGGCTACGCGCCGGGCTTGCAAATGATCGGTGCTGTCGTGAAGAAGGGGGCGGCGGTCGAACCGGTGCAGGACGCCTTGATCCAGGCCGTCGAGAGTTTTGCGCAAACCCCGCCCACGCAAGAGGAGATGGACCGGGTGCGGCGCAACTATGCCAATGCGATCGAAAAGGCCTTGAACGATCCACAGCGGGTCGGCATTGCGCTGTCCGATCCGATCGCGCTGGGCGACTGGCGCTTGCTGTTCCAGGGCCGCGACAACCTGGCCAATATCACTTCGCAGCAAGTGAGCGAAGCTGCCGGGCGTTATCTGCGGCGCGACAATCGCACCGTTGGCCGTTTCCAGCCTGAAGATGCCGTGCTGCGCGCCGAGATCGCGCCCGCGCCCGAGGCGGCAGAAGTGCTCAAGGATTTCAAGGGCAAGCCATCGACGCTGGTCGCCGAGAGTTTCGATCCGAGTCAGGCCAACATCATGGCCCGCACCGAGCGCACCACGATCGGCGGCTTGAAGGTGGCGTTACTGCCGAAAAAGAATCGCGGCGAGACCGTTGCCGTCGACATGCGTCTGCATTGGGGCAACCAGGACAACTTGTTTGGCAAGAACATGATTCCCGCGCTGACGGGCGCGATGCTGATGCGCGGCACCAGCAAATACAACCGCGCGCAATTGTCCGACGAGTTCGACAAGCTGAAGATGGAGGGCAGCGTCTATCATTTCACGACCACGCGCAGCCATTTGGCCGAGGCGCTGCGCCTGGCTTCGCATGTGCTGCAGGAAGCGAATTTCCCGGCTGCCGAGTTCGAGCAATTGCGCCAGCAAACCATCGTCGGAATCGAGTCCGGCCGCAATGATCCGCAAGACTTGGCCGGGCGTGCGATGGAGCAGCATTTCAACCTGTATCCGAAAGACGACGTGCGCGCCAGCGCGACCATCGACGAGCAACTGGCCCAGGCCAAGGGCATCACGCTCGACCAGGTGACGCAGTTCCATCGCGATTTCTTCGGCGCCTCGCAAGGCGAACTAGCGATCGTGGGCGACTTCGATGCGCCGGCCATCAAGGCGGTGCTGGCAAGCTCGTTCGCAGTATGGAAAAGCCCGGCGGCCTATGCGCGCATCGCGACGCGCAATTTCGACGTTGCGCCGCTGCGCACCAGCATCGATACGCCGGACAAGGAGGGCGCCTTCTTTGCCGCGCGGATGAACCTGGACTTGCGCACCGACGACGCCGACTATCCGGCCCTGACCTTGGCCAATACCATCTTCGGCGATGGCGGGCTGAAGTCGCGCCTGATGGACCGGATACGGCAAAAGGATGGCTTGTCGTACGGCGGCGGGTCGCATCTGTCGGCTGGCGAGATCGATCGAGCCGGTTCGTTTTCGATCAGCGCGATTAGCGCGCCGCAAAACCTGAAAAAGCTCGAAGCGGCGGTGCGCGAGGAATTGGCGCGTGCATTGAAAGATGGCTTCAGCGCCGAGGAAGTGGCGGGTGCCAAGTCAGGCATGTTGCAGCAGCGCAGCAGCAACCGCGCGCAAGACGGGATCGTCGCCAGCGGCTGGTCCGGCTTCCTGTACCTGGATCGGACCTTTGCCTGGAGCGGCGAGTATGAAGACAAGCTCAAGGCATTGACGGTGGCTCAGGTCAATGCAGCCTTTCGCAAGGCGATCGATCCGTCAAAGCTGAGTGTGGTCACGGCGGGAGACGCGAGCAAGGCTGCCGCCCCCGCCAAGTAAGGATGCAGGCCCGGTCTATTGCGTGACTGGCGCGCCGCTTGCTCTTGATTGCGGGCGGTTGACGTGGAAGCTCCAGTAGCGCGCCAATTGGCCCAGGCCATCGTCGCCTTGCACGCTGGCCAGCGTTTGCAGCGCTTCATCGTTGCGCTTGGCCATCGCATAGGCGATGCCCAGGCGCAGCTTGCCATCTTCCGGTCGTTTCAAGCCGCTCTTGGCCAATCCTTTGCGGATCAGCTCGATGCCCTTGTCGAACTGGTCCATCGTGACATAGGCATAGCCGAGGTTGACCAGGCCGGTACCATCCTTGGCACTGTTGGCCGAGGCCTCGCCGGTGCCGATGTTTTTCAAGTCGTCGGCCGCGCCCTTGGTGGCTTGGTCGCGCATTTTCTTGTGGCGTGCGGCATTGGCGCCCACCCCTAGCACTCCTGCGGCATAGCCCGCATCGGCCACTTTTTTCGCCTCGGTCGGAAAACCGGCCAGCAGCGCCAGTTCGCCCATTTCAAGGTATTCCTGCTCGGCCATCACCGGCACGGCCGCTCGCTCC
>CANFGA010000162.1 GCA_947446335.1 Oxalobacteraceae bacterium
ACGGTGTGCATGCGGATATCGTGCGTGCGGTCAATGCGCTGGTGAAATCCCATATCGACGTCAAGATGGAAGTGGTCGAGGTTGCGACCCGCTACGCCGAGGGTAATTTCAGCATCGACATGGCGCGCCTGCCCGGCAAGAAGGCCACCGTCACACAAGCGATGGACAAGGTGCGCGACGAGTTGCGCATCAGCGCGCGCTCGCAGGAAGCGCTCAACGTGGTCGTGGCCAACGTGATGATCGCCGATGTCGATTACAACATCCGTTACGTCAACGCTTCGCTGGCCAGAATGCTGGTGGAAGCCGAGGCCGATATCCGCAAGCAAATGCCGGCCTTCAGCGCCAAGAACGTGGTCGGTACCAACATCGATGTCTTTCACAAGAATCCGTCCCATCAACGGGCCATGTTGGCCAATTTGCGCAGCACCCACGTTGCTCAGATACAAATTGGCGGACGCACCTTCACCTTGATCGTCAATCCTGTCATCGATCACGGCGGCAGCCGCATCGGCACCGTCGTCGAGTGGAAGGATCAAACCGCCGAACTGGCGGCGCGCGCGGCCGAATTGGCGCTGGCAGCCGAGAATGCCCGGATCAAGAATGCGCTCGATAATTGCAGCACCAATGTGATGATCGCCGATAACGACGGCCAGATCATCTATACCAACAAGTCGGTCATGGCGATGTTGAGCAAGGCGGAAGCCGATATTCGCAAGCAATTGCCGCAATTCGATGTCCGCAAGCTTGTCGGCAGCAATTTTGACCTGTTCCACCGCGACGTATCGCATCAGCGCAACTTGCTGGCCAATCTGCGCGCCTCGCACCGCGTCCAGATCGTCGTCGGTGGCCGCACCTTCTCGTTGATCGCCAGTCCGATCAACGATGAAAAAGGCGTGCGCATCGGCTCGGTCGCGGAGTGGAACGATCGTACCGAAGAGGTCGCGGTGGAAGGCGAAGTGGGCGCCATCGTCGCAGCCGCGGGGGAGGGCGATTTTACCAAACGCATCGCGATGAATGGCAAGCAGGGATTTTTCCAGACGCTGGGCGAGGGTATCAATGAATTGATGGAAACGAGTTCGATCGGCTTGAATGAAGTGGTGCGCGTGCTGGCAGCGATCGCCCGCGGCGACTTGACCGAAACGATAGAGCGCGATTATGCCGGCACGTTTGGCGAACTCAAGCAAGGTTGCAATGATACGGTGGCGCGCCTGTCGCAAACCATCACCGATGTGCGCGAGTCGGCCGAGGCCTTGACGAATGCATCCGAGCAAGTGAGCGCGACTGCCCAATCGCTGTCGCAGGCGTCGAACGAACAGGCTGCCGGGGTCGAAGAAACCAGCGCATCGATCGAGCAAATGACGGCCTCGATCGCGCAAAATACCGAGAATTCGAAAGTCACCGATGGCATGGCCAGCAAGGCTGCGCAGGAAGCGACGGAGGGCGGCGAGGCAGTCAAGGCGACCGTGGCGGCGATGAAACAGATCGCCAAGAAGATCGGCATCATCGACGACATCGCTTATCAGACCAATTTGTTGGCGCTCAATGCCGCGATCGAGGCGGCGCGCGCCGGCGAGCACGGCAAAGGTTTTGCGGTGGTGGCGGCCGAAGTGCGCAAGCTGGCCGAACGCAGCCAGATCGCGGCGCAAGAGATCGGCGAGGTCGCCACCAACAGCGTCGAACTGGCCGAGAAGGCAGGCAAGTTGCTGGATCAGATGGTGCCCAACATCAAGAAAACCTCGGATCTGGTACAGGAAATCACGGCCGCCTCCGAAGAGCAGTCATCGGGCCTGGGCCAGATCAATGTCGCCATCGGGCAATTGAGCCAGACCACGCAGCAAAATGCATCCTCCTCCGAGGAACTCGCCGCGACCTCCGAGCAAATGAGCGATCAGGCCGAGCAGTTGCAACAGATGATGTCTTTTTTCAAGCTCGATGCAGCGCCAGGGCGGACCTCGGGCGCTCCGCGCAAGCCGGGCGACCATCGAGGTGAGCATCGGGGCGCAAGCAGGAAGGCTGGCGAGCTGTCTGAAAAAACGCCATTTTCTTCAAAATCGGGCTTCGACGAGTCGAAATTCACCAAGTATTGAGGAGCGAGGCGATGAATCCATTGGCTGTTACCGGCAATTCGACGCCAGGATCTGCAGACCACACGCAGTACCTGACCTTCATGCTTGGCGGCGAGGTATTTGCCATCGGCATACTGGTGATCAAGGAAATCATCCAATACAGCGGCCTGACCTCGGTTCCGATGATGCCCGACTTCATTCGCGGCGTCATCAATTTGCGCGGCGCAGTGGTGCCGGTGATGGATTTGATGGCGCGCTTTGGCAGGCAGGCGGGCGCCGTGACCAAGCGCAGTTGCATTGTCATTGTCGAGATGGACTGCGGCGACGAACAGCAAGTGATCGGCGTGATCGTCGATGCAGTGAACGCCGTGGTCGACATTGCCCCCTCCGACATCGAGCCGGCACCATCGTTTGGCGCGCGCATCCAGTGCGAATTCATCGAGGGCATGGGCAAGATCGATGGCGGCTTCATCATCTTGTTGAACGTCAACCGGGTCTTGTCCATCGAGCAGATCGAGGCAGTGGGCCAGGTCGGAACGGCGGCGGCCAGCTTGCAGCTCGCTTGAACACGATGCTCTTTTTTGACATTTGGGCCTTGCCGTGAGCCTTATTGCGATCAGCGAACAAGAGTTTGCCCAATTCCAGCGCTTCATTTATGACGCTGCCGGCATCACGTTGTCGACAAGCAAGAAAGCGCTGGTCAGCGGACGCCTCGCGAAGCGTTTGCAGCGTTGCAGCGTCAGCAGCTACGCCCAGTATTTCGACTTGCTGAGCAGCGGCAATGCTCCCGACGAGGTGCAAACGGCGGTCGATTTGCTGACCACGAACGAGACTTATTTTTTTCGGGAGCAAAAACATTTCGACTTGTTGCGCCAGCAGGCGCTGGCGGCGCGCAAGCATTCACAGCCATTTCGGGTCTGGAGTGCCGCCAGTTCGAGCGGCGAAGAGGCTTACAGCATCGCGATGGTGCTCGCCGATTGCCTCGAGGGCCGGGCCTGGGAAGTGCTCGGCTCCGATATCAGCACCCGGGTGCTGCAGCAGGCCAGCACCGGGCACTATCTGGAAGAGCGCGCCAGGCTGGTGCCGCCAGCGTATCTGAAACGCTTCTGTCTGAAAGGAATCGATACGCAGCAAGGCACGTTGCTGGTTGCATCCGAGTTGCGCAAGCGGGTGCAATTTACCCAGGTCAATCTGAATCAGACCTTGCCGCCGCTGGGCATGTTCGACATGATTTTCTTGCGCAATGTGATGATTTATTTCAGCGGCGACACCAAGCGCCTGGTGGTGGCAAGGGTGCTGTCGCTGCTGAAACCGGGTGGCCATTTTTGCATCGGGCATTCGGAAAGCTTGAACACTATCTCTGACGCAGTGCGGGTAGTGGCGCCGTCGATCTATCGCAAGGATGGCGGCGAGTAGAATGGTAGCCATGAAACAAGATGTCAATGTGAACATGGCGGGTGCTCACGAGAGCCTGGACGTGATCGATATTTTTCTGCAGCCCGGCGAGTATTTCGTCGGCGATGCAAGTTATCGGGTGCGCACTCTGCTCGGTTCATGTGTATCGATCACGCTCTGGCACCCGCGGCTGAAGATCGGAGCGATGTCGCATTTTTTGCTGGGCAGCAGCGGCCGTGGCCCGGACGCCGAACTCGATGCCCGTTACGGCGAGGATGTGATGTGCCTGATGCTGCAGGAACTTGAGCGCAGCAAGGTGACCCCATCCGAGTGCCGTGGCAAGATTTTTGGCGGCGCCAACATGTTTCCGGGACAAATGCGCAGCACTGCCGCGAGCGTCGGACAAAAAAATGGCGAGGTCGCGCGCACTCTTTTGCAGGCGCACGCCATCCCGGTGATTTCCGAAAGCCTGTTCGGGGTCGGTCACCGTCAGATCATGTTTGATATCAGCAACGGCGATGTCTGGTCGCGTCAAATCGCGCCCGTCTTTGCCTAGCAACAGAAAGCGAGAAATTCTGCATGAAAATGATCAAGGTCCTGGTGGTCGATGATTCGGCAGTGGTGCGCCAGGTATTGACCGGCTTGCTCGAGGCAACGCCGGGCATCACCGTCACAGCCGCCGTTGCCGATCCGATTCTGGCAATGACGCGGATGCAGCTCCAATGGCCGGATGTGATCGTGCTCGACATCGAGATGCCGCGCATGGATGGCATCACCTTCCTCAAGAAGATCATGCGCGAGCGCCCGACGCCGGTCGTCATTTGTTCCACGCTGACCGAGAAGGGCGCACAAACCACGATGGAGGCGCTGGCCTGCGGCGCATTCGCCATCGTCACCAAGCCCAAGCTTGGCCTCAAGCAATTCTTGCAAGACAGTTCCGATGACTTGATCTCGGCCGTGAAGGCCGCTGCCGGCGCCAACGTCAGGCAACTGGCGCTGCGCAGCGTCGCGCCTCCTGCTGCGGCTGCGGCCCCGGCCCCGGCGAGCCATCAAAAAAATACCGCCGACGTGATTCTGAGCGCAGGTGGAAGCAATGCAATGGTGCGCACCACCGAGCGGGTGGTCGCGATCGGCACGTCGACCGGCGGCACGCAGGCGCTCGAAGAAGTGCTGGTGGCGCTGCCGCGGGTGTCGCCCGGCATCGTCATCGTCCAGCACATGCCGGAAAAATTTACCGCGTCGTTTGCGCAGCGCTTGAATGGCTTGTGCGCGATCGAGGTGCGCGAAGCGAAGCAGGGCGACCGGGTGATGCCGGGTCTGGCCCTGATCGCTCCCGGCGGGCGCCATCTGCTGCTTCAGCGCAGCGGTGCGCAATACCATGTCGATGTCATGGATGGGCCGGTCGTCAATCGGCATCGTCCATCGGTCGATGTGCTGTTTCGCTCGGTGGCCAAATGCGCCGGCAAGAATGCGGTCGGCGTGATCATGACCGGCATGGGCGACGACGGCGCGCGCGGGCTCAAGGAAATGCACGACGCAGGCGCTTATACGCTGGCGCAGGACGAGGCCAGCAGCGTGGTCTACGGGATGCCGAAGGAGGCGGTCAAGCTCGGCGCCGTCGATCGCAGCGTGGCATTGTCGGCGATGGCGCAGGCGATCCTGACCCAGGCCTCGGTCCGGACCTAATCTTGTCACTTGCAGTTGCCGCGCGGATCATTCATGTTTCGCATAAAATGAAATATATTTCCAATGAGCAATGGATACTTTCGTGCCAAATCACACCATCATCAGTAAATCGATAGAGTCATTTCCGGCCGCTGCCGGAATCCGGCTGTCCGAATTGATCGGCGCGCTCAGCCATGCACTCGACATCACCGAAGGCCAGCCCGATGGACACTGCCTGCGCTGTTGCTGGATCGGGATGCACATCGGCCGCGAAATCGGCTTGCCGGACGATCAGCTCTGGGATTTGTATTACACCTTGCTGCTCAAGGATCTTGGTTGCAGCAGCAACGCAGCACGCATCTGCGCACTGTATGTCACCGACGATCTTCATTTCAAGCGCGATTTCAAGACGGTTGGCGACAGCTTGCCGCAGGTGCTGCAATTCGTCCTCAAGCATACGGGCCTGAAGGCTGGATTGGCCGAACGTTTTCGCAGCGTCTTCATGATCTTGCGCGATGGCAGCAAAATCGCTCATGAATTGATCGCGACCCGTTGCCAGCGCGGCGCAGAAATTGCCCGCCTGCTGCGCTTTTCGGAAGGCGTGGCCGCCGGCATCTACAGCCTCGACGAACATTACAATGGCCTGGGCAAGCCCGAAGGGCGCGTCGGAGCCTCGATTCCAGTCTATGCCCGCATCGCTTTGCTGGCGCAGGTGATCGATGTGTTCGTCACCGCCGATGGCGTGCAGGCTGCGCTGAACGAAGTGCGGCATCGCTGCGGTACCTGGTTCGATCCGGAACTGGTGCAAGCGTTCGAGCAAGTTGCTCAGGCCGATGCATTCTGGACTACCCTGAGTGCGCCCGATATCGCCGAGGCGGTGCTGGCGCTGGAACCGACTAGCCACGAGGTTCCTGTCGATGAAGATTATCTCGATGATATCGCCGCCGCCTTCGGTCAAGTGGTCGACGCCAAGAGCCCTTACACCAGCGGCCACAGCGCGCGCGTGGCCTTGTACAGCGACTTGATCGCCGAAGCGATGGGCCTGTCGCTCGAGCGCCGCCGCTGGCTCAAGCGCGGCGCCTTGCTGCACGACGTGGGCAAACTGGGCGTGAGCAACAGCGTTCTGGACAAGCCCGGCAAACTCGATGCAGAAGAGTGGGGTGCGGTGAAGTTGCATGCCACTTATACCGAAACCATCTTGTCGCGGATCAGTGTTTTTTCGGAGTTGGCCCAGGTTGCTGCCGCGCACCATGAGCGGCTCGATGGGGGGGGCTATCCGCGCGGTTTGATGGCGCAAGAGATCAGCCTCGAGACCAGGATCATCACGACTGCCGATATTTTTGATGCCATTACCGCAGAACGTCCTTACCGCGGTCCGATTCCGGTTCCACGCACGCTGGAGATGATGGCTGAGACGGTGGGCACGGCGATCGATGCACAGTGTTTCGATGCGCTCAAGTTGGCGTTGCAGCGCCTGGCCGATGCCGGCCAGGCGCCACCTTGATACGGCTTGAAGTGAAGGCGCCCTGTCGCTGCGACAGGGCTGTTCAGTTTTTCAAACTGTCAGGCCGGGCCAAACCCGGCTGACATCAACTGTCTCGACAAAATAAAAAATGACAAAAATCGGGACTGGCGTAGGGCAGACTGCCCAAAATCACTCATCTTAAAGCTAAATAAATTTTGACAAATTTTACAGGCGATTCGAGAGCGAGGCAAAAGACAAAAAATAAAAAGTGACAAATTTATCTGAGTGCAGACCGTCTTGGCGCCTTTTAGACGAAGACTTTAGGATAATTTATCCGGAAAACCTATCGGCTTGACTGGTATGCGCCCCTCATCGGCCTGTCGGATATCCCAAGCCAGTTTCCGCCTGTGAAAATCATCAGTCCGTTCCATCGAACACCGCAGCAGCTCTGTAGTTAGCGGCAGCTTG
>CANFGA010000163.1 GCA_947446335.1 Oxalobacteraceae bacterium
GACTGGCCACGCTGTACGAAATGCAAAACGGCCAGTGCGATGTGCTGATCGTGCCGGCCACTACGGCACTCGTGCGGATGGCACCACCGTCGTTTCTGGCGGCGTACACGTTCTTTTTCAAGCAAGGCGAAGTGCTCGATGAAGTGCGCCTGAAAACCCAGTTGTCGCTGGCCGGCTATACGCCGGTCTCGCAAGTAATGTCGCCCGGCGAATACTCGGTGCGCGGCGGACTGATCGACCTGTTTCCGATGGGTTCGGCACTGCCTTACCGGATCGACCTGTTCGGCGACACCATCGATACCATCCGCACCTTCGACGCCGACACCCAACGCTCGCTCTATCCGGTGCGCGAAGTGCGCCTGCTACCGGGCCGCGAATTCCCGATGGATGACCTCGCCCGCACCGCGTTTCGCAGTCGCTGGCGCGAAGTATTTGAAGGCGACCCGTCGCGCTCGTCGGTCTACAAGGACATCGGCAGTGGCATTGCTGCCGCGGGGATCGAATACTACCTGCCACTGTTTTTTGAAGACACCCGCACACTGTTCGATTACCTGCCCGACGACACGACATTTGCGTTAAGCGGTGATATCGACGGCGCGATTGGCCGCTTCTGGAGCGACACGCGTTCACGCCACAACTTCCTCAAGTCGGACCGCGAGCGCCCTATCCTGCCGCCCGAACAGCTGTTCCTGACCGATGAAGAATTCTTCACCCGCGCCAAGTCGTTCGGGCGCTGGATCCTGCGCACTGATGACCAGCCGTCCGAGCTATCAGCGGCCCTGCCTAATATTGCCGTCAACCGCCGCAGTGACGACCCGCTGATCAACTTGCGCAGCTATCTGCTCTACAGTGCCAAGCGCGTGATGATCTGTGCCGAAACCAATGGCCGGCGCGAAACGCTGCAGCAGTATTTCAATGAATACCAGCTCGACCTGATGCCGTGCGAAGGCTACACCGGCTTCGTCAATGGCTCGGCCAAACTGATGCTGGGTGTGGCACCGATGCACGCCGGCTTTGAATTGGGCGAGGCGCTGGGTGATCTGGTGTTCATCACCGAAACCGAACTGTTCGCCGGTTCGGGTCGGCGCGCCGGCCACAAAAAACAGGAAGCGGCCACGCAAGTCGAGTCGATGGTGCGCGATCTATCCGAACTGAAAATCGGCGACCCGGTCGTTCACAGCAACCACGGCATCGGGCGCTACATGGGACTGGTCAGCATGGACCTTGGCGAAGGCGAAACCGAGTTCCTGTATCTGGACTATGCGAAGGAAGCCAAGCTGTATGTGCCGGTGTCGCAGCTGCATGTGATCTCGCGCTATTCGGGCGCCTCGCCGGAAGACGCGCCATTGCATTCGCTCGGTTCCGGCCAGTGGGAAAAAGCCAAGCGTCGCGCCGCCCAGCAAATCCGTGACACCGCCGCCGAACTGCTGAATCTGTACGCGCGTCGCGCCTTGCGCAAGGGTCATGCGTTTGAATTTTCGGCCCATGATTACGCGGCATTTGCCGACAGCTTCGGCTTCGAGGAAACCGTCGACCAGGCCGCCGCGATCAACGCCGTCATCGGCGACATGACCAGCGGCAAACCGATGGACCGGCTGATCTGCGGCGATGTCGGTTTCGGCAAGACCGAGGTGGCGTTGCGTGCGACGTTTGTGGCCGTCCTCGGCGGCAAGCAGGTCGCCATCCTCGCACCGACCACACTGCTGGCTGAACAGCATGCCCAGACGTTCGCCGACCGTTTTGCCGACTGGCCGGTAAAGATCGCCGAGCTATCGCGTTTTCGTACTGGCAAGGAAATCAACACCGCCATGAAAGGCATGGCCGACGGCACGCTTGATATCGTCATCGGCACCCACAAGCTGCTGTCGAGTGATGTCCATTTCGAACGCCTGGGCCTGGTCATCATCGACGAAGAACACCGCTTCGGCGTGCGGCAAAAAGAGGCACTGAAAGCCTTGCGCGCCGAAGTCGATGTGCTCACGCTCACCGCCACGCCGATCCCGCGTACGCTGGGTATGGCACTGGAAGGCTTGCGTGATTTTTCGATCATCGCGACGGCACCGCAAAAGCGGCTGGCGATCAAGACCTTCGTACGCAGCGAAGGCGAATCGGTGATCCGTGAAGCTTGCCTGCGCGAACTCAAGCGCGGCGGCCAGGTGTACTTTCTGCACAATGAAGTCGACACCATCGAAAACCGCAAGGCGATGCTCGAAACGCTGTTGCCGGAAGCGCGCATCGGTATCGCGCACGGCCAGATGCACGAGCGCGAACTCGAAAAAGTCATGCGTGATTTTGTCGCGCAGCGCTTCAACATCCTCCTCTGCACCACCATCATCGAAACCGGCATCGACGTCCCGACCGCCAACACCATCATCATGCACAGGGCCGACAAGTTCGGCCTGGCGCAGCTGCATCAATTGCGCGGCCGGGTCGGTCGCTCGCATCATCAGGCCTATGCGTATTTGCTGGTCCATGACGTGGCTGGCCTGACCAAACTGGCCCAGCGCCGCCTCGATGCGATCCAGCAGATGGAAGAACTCGGCAGCGGCTTCTACCTCGCGATGCATGACCTCGAAATCCGTGGTGCCGGCGAAGTCCTCGGCGACAACCAGTCGGGCGACATGACCGAGATCGGTTTTCAGATGTATTCGGACATGCTCAACCTGGCGGTCCGTTCGCTGCGCAATGGCAAGGAACCCGACCTCGCCGCGCCGTTGGCCTCGACCACTGAAATCAACCTGCATGTGCCGGCGCTATTGCCTGCCGAGTATTGCGGCGACGTGCATGAACGGCTGTCGCTGTACAAGCGACTGGCCAGTTGCAACGAAGCCGACAAGATCGACGACCTGCAAGAAGAAATGATCGACCGCTTCGGCAAACTGCCCGAGCCTGCCAAAGCGCTAGTCGAAACGCATCGCCTGCGCGTGCTGGCCAAACCGATTGGCATCATCAAGATTGATGCCCACGGCGAAGCGGCGCAACTGCAGTTTGAACCGAACCCGCCGATTGATGCGATGCGCATCATCACGCTGATCCAGAAGAACCGGCACATCAAGCTCAACGGCCAGGACAAGCTGCGCATCACCGCCAGCATGCCCGACCTGGCCGCCCGCGTCTTGCAGATCAAAACCACCATCCGCGCGCTGGTTGGCTGAACCACCACGCTGACACTCCATTTAATTGCACACAATGAATCTGATCCTTCAGGGCTTAACCGCAGAACGCCTCACCATCGCCCGCATCGCTAAGCTTGCTGGCGCGACGGGCATCGTGCCCCTCAACGCCAGCGCGTTTCGCTGCGAGGGTGCGACGCTGACCACAGACATCAAGGCGGCCGTCGATGCGGCCTGTCTGGAAGCGCAGCTCGACTACGCCTTCGTCAACGCCGGGCTGCAACTGAGTGATTTCAAACTGCTTGCAATGGACATGGATTCGACCCTCATCACGATCGAATGCATCGATGAAATCGCCGACATGCAAGGCTTGAAGCCGCAAGTATCCGCCATCACCGAAGCGGCGATGCGCGGCGAACTTGAATTCAATGAAAGCCTGACACGCCGCGTGGCACTGCTGGCCGGACTCGATGCGTCAGCCTTGCAACGCGTATTCGACGAACGACTCCAGTTATCGCCCGGTGCCGAAAACATGCTTGCTGCAGTCAAGGCGGCGGGCTTGAAGACTTTGCTGGTGTCCGGCGGATTCACCTTCTTCACCGAGCGCATCCGGCAACAGCTCGGGCTGGATTACGCGCACGCAAACGACCTCGAGATCGTCGACGGCAAACTGACCGGACGCGTCGTCGGTGGCATCGTCAATGCCGAAGAGAAGAAGCTGACCGTCGCCCGCATCTGCGCCGAACTCGGCACCACGACGGCTGCCGCAATCGTGATGGGCGATGGGGCGAATGACTTGCAGATGATGGGCATCGCCGGGATGTCGGTGGCGTTTCGCGCCAAGCCGGTGGTGCGGGCGCAGGCCCACGTGGCGTTGAATTTTGTCGGACTCGATGGGGTATTGAATCTGTTTGGCTAACGACAACGCAAGATAATTTTCCGTGTCACTGGAACCGTAATGCCGGGTCCGTCACTCATGTCCAGATCAACGAACATGAGAAATACCGTCATGAAACGATGTGCCCAAGAAACAAATCATGCCTCCGCGCGTAACGTCCGATATCGGTCGGACGGCGCCCCGCCAACGACCCACCCGTTCGCCGGTCCACAGGCTTTGCCGCCGACTGTCAGTATTCACAGCCTTGCTTCGCCTACACTGACCATGATCGCAGCGCGTCTGAATGCCAGCGACCGCAGTAATTTCCGGCTGGTTGACCGTGCATTCAGATCAAGCGGCGCGGTGGCATGCGAATCGCTCTCCCTACAGACCCCGTCTGCACTGCCGGAGGCACTGCGGGCTTTTCGCAAGGGCGGCATCAAGTACCTGAATCTGGCAAACGGAAATTTCAATGACGACGACCTGGCGCGAATTGCATCAGGGCTGCGCGAGTTCATCCCGAAGTTGACCACTCTGAATTTATCCTGCAACACGCAAATAACCGATGCCGGACTGGCCAGACTGGCATCCCTGACGTCTCTGAAACAGCTCGATTTGGGATACTGCACCCGGATTACGGATGCTGGACTGGCACACCTGGCAAAGCTCCGGTCGCTGGAACGATTGACCCTTGCGGAATGCACCGAAATCACGGACGCAGGACTGGCCCATTTGGCGAAGTTGCGATTGACGTACCTGAACTTGAATTTCTGTAACGACCTGTCGGACACAGCCCTGGCGCATTTGAGCGGACATCGTCTGACGCACCTGGACCTCAGTGGCAGCGATGCCATCAGTGATGCAGGGCTCGCGCATTTGGCAAGCATGCCGTTGCAAAGTCTGAATTTGTCAGGATGCAATGGATTTACCGATGACGGACTTCAACATTTGAATAGCGAAACGCTGACGCATTTGTCATTACGGGGATGCATGCAGCTCACTTCTGACGCCACGCCTTATTTATCCCGGCTGACACTGCTGCATCATCTGGACCTGACCGGCTGCGTCTTTGTCGGCGGCGAGACACTAGCACAGCTCAGCAACCTGCCCTTGCATCACCTCGATCTGGAAGATGGACCGGTGCTTGATGATGCCGCGCTGGCAAGCCTGGGCAGAATGCGCTCGCTGCAGTTTCTGGATATCAGCGGCAGTATTGCAGTCACTGCGGCGGGATTGGCACACCTGTCCGGGCTGACCTCATTGCGCGAACTTCATCTCGACTTTTGCGGCCAGACCACGGATGCCGGGCTCGCTCAATTGCGTCATTTACCGTTGGAGACACTCACGCTCATTGGGTGCACGGCGCTCACGGATGCGGCGCTGGCGAGCTTGCCGGGTGCTGCCACACTGGGGGAGATAAATCTCTATGGGTGCATCGGATTGAGTGATGCAGGGCTGGCGCATCTGGCTGGCATCCCGCGATTACATACGCTCAATCTGTCCTGCAATCCCAATTTTACGGATACCGGGGCAATGCACTTGCGCGGCTTGCCACTGAAGCAGTTGTCCCTCGACGGTTGGACCGGCCTCACGGATGCAGGACTGGTCGCTTTTGCCGGTATGTCGTTGAAAAGATTGTCACTCAGAGACTGCCCCAATATTGAGGGTGACGGACTGGCCTGCCTGAACCGCAACGCATCCGAGAAACTGGAGCTGCGACTCATGGGATGCCATCGGCTCAACGATGACGCACTGAGGCATCTGGCCAGGCTGCCATTGAATGCTTTAGATTTGGGCAAATGCCGACTGATCACGAATGCAGGATTGGGCCATCTGGCAGGCCTGAAGCTGACGCACTTGAATATGGGCTATTGCGTCAGGATCACCGATGACGGACTGGCCCATTTGTCGAACATGCCACTGCAAGAACTGGATCTGAGTTGTTGCACCCGGATCGGTGCCGCCGGGCTGGCACGGCTGACCGCACTGCCCATCCAGGAGTTATATCTCACCTATTGCAACCAACTGACCGATGCGATGCTGATGCATTTACGCCGCATGCCGCTACAGCACGTGAATGTATATGGCTGCGACCAGATCACGCCGGCCGGCTTCGAGGCAGCCGGGTTGGCGCACTTGCGGTAGATGCCGCCGCTCTGTCATGTTGTCGCGTCGTCAGATGCCGCTCAACAAATCTTCCGCCAGATGCCCGGTTCCGTTGAAATACGCCAGCCCCGCACCCTTCCCGGAAAACACCACGCCGGTCAGCGAAGCGTTGCCGATCACGCCGATGTAATGCGCCAGCGCGCTGTCGGGCAGACCGGCGACTTCGCACAGCACAGCCGCAATCACGCCGGCCGAGGTCACGGCCAGCACCTTCTGTCCCGACGACGTATCGGCCGTGGCACGACGCAACCAGTGTGCGATTCTGGCGCGAAATTGCGCCGCCGGTGCCACGCCATCGACGACGATGCGG
The DNA here is from genome assembly GCA_947446335.1 of Oxalobacteraceae bacterium. Lineage (GTDB taxonomy): Bacteria > Pseudomonadota > Gammaproteobacteria > Burkholderiales > Burkholderiaceae_D > Janthinobacterium. The sequence goes on from CANFGA010000163.1 coordinate 6,467, forward strand.
GCTTCGGCCCAGAGCCGGATTTCTTCGGCATACAGACGCAGCCGGGTTGCTGCATCAAGCGAGCCATCCGACAGCACCCGCGTACCGGTGCGTCGCTCCGCGCCAGCCAGTAATTGTTCTCCTTCGGCGAATTCGTCGAGGCCCTCATCGACCTCCGGCATCATCCCGCCAATTTCTGCCAGCGCCAGTTGCGCCGTGAAGCGATGACGCCGGCGCGGGCCGATCCAGACGCGATCAAAGCGCATGCCGCGCTGGCGGAAAAATTCACCGGTTGCCTGTGCCTGTAATTGGCCCAGCGGCGACAGCTGGTCGTAGTCGCTGGCGCCGAAGGCGGCCTGGCCGTGGCGCAGCAAAGTCAGCGTGCTCATGAATCGTGTCGTCCTGTCGATGTCGGAAATTACCCGAAGGATACCGGCAAGTCGGCATCGAGGTGCCGATATCGATCATGCGTGTCCGCTCACCAGATGCGCAATGCCAGAAGTCGAAACCGCAACGCCACGAATTTTTCTTCGGCA
>CANFGA010000164.1 GCA_947446335.1 Oxalobacteraceae bacterium
CGGCTGATGAACAGATGGCCTTCAGCATCGCCGAACTGCGGATGCACGTCGCAAGGGCGTGTGACATAGGTCACAAGAGCCACTTTGCTCAGGGAACCATCCAGTCCAAACTTCAAAGGTTGGCCTCCCAAGAGGGCGTGCAGCGAACCGCGCTTGGTCCAACGAAGCATTTCAATGCTCTTTCCGGGAGCCGCAGACAATCCTTGTAGTTTTACTGGCAGTTCCCGACTCAGAGACTTTTCTACCGCTTGACTCACGCAATAGACGGCAGTATTTCCGTCTAGCGCATCGTCCTCGCGTACCGCCTGCTTGCCGTCATGTTGAAGGCGCAGAATACTCATCGAAAGAGGGCGAACAGGTTGGGACTGAGCCAGTTCCTCTTTGGCTGGTTGCTTGAGCCGCCGTACCAACTCCCAGAGAACAATGTAGGTGACAAGCATGAAACCGACCAACACAGCAGAGCGCAGCTGCTCGGCCTTTGGGCGAACGTCGTCCTTGACATGACGCAGCCGCAGGACGTCCATCGAATACTCGATGTCGACACCAACCCCAGCATCGAACAAGCGAGCATCGGCGACGTCCGGACGCCAAGTAAGTTCATTTTTATTCCAATGGTAGGGGACGAAGCGCACCGCCACATTCCTGTCAGAAAGCTCCCGTGCCATACGTATGTCGTACGGTTCTCTCAGCGGGGCGAGCGAGCGCTCCTGGATTTCAGTTTCTACAGACAGCGAGGCGATGCTGCCAGGTAAGTTAGCGCGTTCCGAGACCTGTAGATGTCGGAACCACGCAATTTTGTCAGCTCCCTTGTCGGCTTTGACGAAGATATCCGTTGACGGTGAGGCTAGGGTTTGCACCGCCTCCCAGTTGACGATGTCCTTGTGGACATACACCATGAACTTGTCCACGCAGCGATTTGTAGCGTCAACCAATGATGTCGACTTTGAGCGCAGGACATTGATTAATTCCTCCCCAAGCTGGTCCATCACGTTTGACCGCGCTGCAACCTTGTGCCAGAGGGCTTCAAGCGTGGGGACCGCTGATAGCCTTAAGTCCTCAGAGATTGCTTTTGCTTTCGCAAACACGTCAACAACGGCGTCATCTTCCATTGAATCCGGAATGACAAGGTCTAAAAATATGAGTTCGGCTAACGAGCGCTGGATGCGCAAATCTGGTCCTGGTTGTGCGAGTACCCTGGTGTGTATTCGGTCTAGCCGCGTATCGAACGCGGATTTTCCACTTTGAGGATTGTCGCCGTTGATTCGAAACCGGTATGACACTTCTCGAACTGTCGCGAGTTCTCGATTAGGGTTGGTACGCCGTTCAAAGATCTGGACTGACCATTCTGCCCATACGGCCAGGCAGTTGTAAAACAGTGCCTTGCGCAATTCGTCGGCTAGGTCAATGTTGTTTTGGACGCCATACGCATTGCTTACATCGAGAAGCAGCGATTCGCCTTCGGCTCCGGCGAACATCTTGAAACAGTCATGGACCCGTTTGACATAGGCTTTGAGGCCAGGCTTATTGCTTTGGGCGGCGACGGCATCCATCAAGCGCATGCTCACTTGCATTCTGACCCGAGACAAGGCTTCGTCCTCCAGGAAATCCAACATTTCTGCAATCTGGCTTCTTGGTTGATTGCGCTGCTTCCTTATGGTCGAGATGATTCCATCAACCTCGTCCTGGTCATGACCATCATTGTGGAGTTTTCGTGATATTCCAGCAAGAAGGACCTCAAGCCAGTCTCGGCCGTCAATGGTCTCCATTGCTGATAACACGCGACCAATGTCATGTTCACGTTCCGCCGCCTTGCGGTTGGGAACCGCAAAATGAACCGGAACCATTTTTGCTGTGCGAGGCAGCTCCGGTGTGCGCTCCCTGATGGACCGAGCCATTGACTGAAGGGTCTTCTCGAGCGTATCCATTACAAAAATATTCGGGTCTAGCTGGCCAAGCACCTGGTCGAACTCTACACTCACTGCCGCGTGCAAGCTCTCAAGTTGCTTGGCGGTAGCGGCTTCTGATTCCGGCAATAGACGCCCACCGACTTTTGCTGCCGTACCGAAGGGTGGCATCACCATATCCCGAATGAAGCCTGCGTCGTCTCCCGGCTCAAACGACGGTTTGAAAGACTCGTGAGTCATCAATCGCTGTATTACTGAGCGAGTATTGATTCGCAGTTTTTTGCCTTCGACAACAAGTAATGGCCGGGCTTGCAGACCATCGCTGCCTGATCGTGGGATCGATTTTGAGACCAATTCAGCGAGCTTGGCTAAATTGAGAGATGGTGTGCGATTACGAGCAGAAACGCTCGAACCGCCCCTCGCAGGGGTCGTTGTCATAGGTCGGCTCCTTCTGGCAGCTACGCCACTTCACAGTCGCGACGACCAGTTGCGAGGGTGGATTTTTAATTACGTGTTTTTATTGTAAGTCTATTTCAATGCGGACAGATGCGTTGAGTCCAAAAAAATCGGGGGACTCGCACCAGAACGCAAAGTATCATTACTTCGGTGTTGACGCTGAAGCCGAATTGACCTGGCCTGTTGATTTCAACTAACCTAGAACCAATCTTCAGATCCAGTAATCGGCCTAGGTGTGCTAATTGCGTGACGATGGTGCAACTAATTCTGCGCTAGCGCTGACACTTCGCCATCAACGTCAACGCTAAATTGCTCCGTCTGCTGGTGTTTTGTGGACTTGGCTTCCGGCATCGCAAAGCCCCATGCCGGGTGCTACGAGATCATATGTGAAGTTCTCATCACGTTAAAATCAGGCCGGCGACGCTGCAATTCTGCGGCACTTATTGCAGCAAATGCCGGTAGCCTGCATTAAGCGGTAGCAACATAATCGATTGATTAATATGGATATTCAGCATTTTCATCCGGCAATTTTTAGCCTTGAAAGAGACTAATAATCCGTTGGTACAGCATTCGACTCACCGGAGGCCCACCAGAATGAAGTATAAAAATAAAATGGTTACAAGTTGATGCTTGTAGCCATGTTTGCTTTTCAGTCTCTTTGTCACTCAGCGTAGAACCTGTTGCGCACACGGCATTGTCCTCCCGGTAAAGCAAGACAAGCTGCCGCCGCGCAAACCCCGCTAAAATATGCCGATGCCAAGCAAACTATTCAATCCGCTCAAATTCCCCGGTCCGCTCACCAGCAGGGGCGCCGTGCTGGCCGTGCTGCTCTCAAGCGGTGACCAGACCGGTGCCGAACCGCTTGCGGGCCGCGTGACGCTTGCGGCCATCGTCAAGATCTTGAAGCGCAAGTACCACTGGCCGATTGAGGCCGACAGCTTCCCGGCCAATGCCTTTGATGGGCGCGCCACCTGGGCCACGGTGTACAGCTTGCCACCTGCAGTCATCGCCGCTGGCTTGGAGGCAGGCGGGCGGGAGTGGCTGGAGCGAAGGACAGCGGCCAAGACCGTGCCGCGCAGCACCTGAGGCTGCCTTCACCTTGATACTAACCTTGGTGTAGGATGAGACGCGATGTTTTTGACCCTAATTTGAACCCCATGAACCCATGAACCGCACTGCCGTGGCGCTTGTCGTCGTCGGGTCGCTGACGTTTTTTGCGACGGCCGCCATCCTGTGGCGCCTGCAGCAAGCCGATGCGCCTGCGCCGCAGGCGAAGCAAGTCGCTGTGGCGCAGAGCGAAGCCGACTTGCGACTGGCCCGGGCGAAAGTCGAGGCCGCACGCAGCGCCGAGGCCCGGCGTATCAATGATGATGCCGCCGATGCGCGGGAGCGCCGGGATATGAAGGAGCAGGCGCTGCAGGCGAGTTATCAGGACGATGTCCGTCAATTGCGGGCGGCGCAGGAGCGACAGGCACAGCAGCAGCGGGCAATGGAACTGGCTGAACAGGCGGCGCGCCAGGAGCAGCAGGTTCAGGCAAGGCGGATGGCGGCCGAGCAGGCGGCAAATCAGGCTGCGATTGGGGCCGAACAGCAACGCCAGTTGGCAGCAGAGCAGCAGGAAAAGGCGCAGCAAGCGGAACGCGTGCGCCTGATGCTGGAACGAAACTGGCTGTACTGGCGCTACCCGATGCCAAGGCTGCCGTGAAGTGCGTGTTAAAAACAGGACGATGCTTGCTGAACTGATATCAATTGAGGCCTGATGCAACTTGATACGCAACATCTGCATCCTGAATGCAATACCGCTTCAGCTTGTCGTCCGATAACGCACACTAGGGAGTCGAATGCCAACCAAACGTCTGGAACGCCTGATGTTCATCCAGGGCGGTGCCTGCTTCTTTTGCAAATCGGCGCTGCCCAAGGCCGAGGCCAGCATCGAGCATCTGTTTGCCAGCGCCAACGGCGGCAACAACAATGAAGACAATTGTGTCGCCTGTTGCAAGTGGCTCAATGCGCTGCTGGGCAGCATGTCGCTGAAGGATAAATTTCAGGTCGTGTTGAATCAGCGTGGCAACTTTCAATGCCCGCATGTTGCTGATGCCAGCGCGGCGCTTGAACATGTTGCGCCCCCATCCCTCGCGCCATCAATCGCGCCAACCATTGCCAAGGAAGATCAATTTTCACTGGTTGTCGCCAATTTGAAGCAGCGCGGCAGTTCGCGCCCCAAAACACTCAAGACGCTGACCAGCACCGTTGCCGCAATTTTTTCCAAGAAGTTGACGCCGGCGCAGCTTGCCGCGCTGATCCAGCGCTTGCACGCCACCGGCAAGATTTCGATCGAGGACGAGAAGGTGGTGTATGCGCTGTGAGCGCAGTCATGGCAATGTCCAGCCCGTCATTGATGGCTTGTCTCAGTGGAATCATTCGATGTTACCAACAAGGAAAATGCATGCATATTGATAAAGGCCGGCGCATCAAACTGAGCGACCTGTTCACCGGCGCTGCGCGCTTCGAGATTGAATTGTCGGCCACTGGCCCGGGCTTGACCATCGATTTTGCGTGCTTTGGCCTCGACGCGGCAGGCACGCTGTCGGACGACCGTTACATGACCTTCTTCAACCAGCCGAGCACTCCCTGCGCAGGCGTGACGATGACACCGGCGCCAATCAATGCGATGGGCTTGGCATGCGACCTGGACCGGCTGCCGCCATCGATTGATCGGCTGGTTTTGACGGCGGCCATCGATGGTGCAGGGACCATGAGCGAGCTCCAGTGCGGCCATGTCAGACTGCTCAGGAACGGGCAGGAAATCGGAAAGTTTGCCTTCACTGGAGCCGATTTTCTGGCCGAACGGGCCTTGATGCTGGCTGAAATCTATCGCAGGGATGGTGCGTGGCGATTGGGGGCAACAGGGCAGGGCTTCAACGGTGGCATGGAGGCCCTGGTCCGGCATTTTGGCGCCTCGGTAGCCGACGAGTCTGCCCTGCGTCCCGCGCCTGGCCCCGATTTCAGCAAGCGTCTGAATCTGGAAAAGCGGGTTGCGCTTGAAGCGCCGCAGTTGGTCAGCCTGGTCAAGAAGGCGACGCTGTCGCTTGAAAAAGTCGGTCTCGGCGCGCATCGGGCAAAAGTCTGCCTGGTGCTCGATATCTCCGGCTCGATGGCAAAATTGTATGGCTCCGGCCTGGTGCAGGCGTTTGCGGAACGCATCCTGGCTCTGGCATGCCGCTTTGACGATGACGGCGAAATCGATGTGTTCCTGTTCGGGCGCAATGTGCATCAGCCTGAAGCAATGACGCTGGCCAACTGCAACAATTACGTGCGCAAGTTGACGCAGTTGCACCCGCTTGAAGGCGACACGCGCTATGGCGTTGCGATGGAAGCGGTGCGCCAGTTTTACTTTCCACCCAATGGCGCCAGCGAACGTACGCCTGACTTGAGCGCTTCCAGCCTGCCGGTCTATGTGATGTTTGTCACCGATGGCGGCACGTCCGACAAGTCGTTCACCGAAAAGCAGGTGCGGGCGGCCAGCCATGAGCCGATTTTCTGGCAATTCATGGGTATCGGCAAGGGTCGCAAGTCCAGATCGAAAAAGCTGTCGATGTTCGCCGATTCAGACTTTCCATTTCTGGAAAAACTCGATGACTTGAGCGGTCGCCTGATCGATAATGCCGGCTTCTTTTCGGTGTCCTCGCCTGACGAGTATGCCGATGGCGATCTGTACGATCTGATGATGGCCCAATATCCGGCCTGGCTCAAGCTGGCGCAGCAGCATGGCTTGCTGCATTGAGAACCTTTCCGCCACTAATACCAGTGATCTTCGGGAAGTGGACGACGAAAAACGGATCAATCTCTTGCAGCGGATCTGGCCTCAATTTCTCAGAGGAATGGTTGTGCGGCCTGATTTCGTCTGCGAAATAGGATAAGATCGTGCGTCGACCTGGCCGCACAGGCGATGACGACGATTTTTCATCATCAACTTGCCCCGGATCAGGAGCCTTGAGGATCACCGCATGCTATTTCCCTGGTTTTCCAAGCATTTTCCAACGCGACAAGGCTTGAAGGAGAGCCGCTTCCTGAAGCCGTTTGCCCGCTATCTCGACCACCATTTCCTCTGGCAATTCAATCGCCGCGCCGTGGCCGGCGGTGCGACCATCGGTTTGTTTTTCGGCATATTGTTTCCGGTTCTGCAAATTTTCCTGGCAGCTTTTGCCGCCATCGTCTGGCGTGTCAATTTGCCGGTTGCCGCGTTCACCACGCTGGTGACCAATCCGCTCACTTTCCCTCCGATTTATTACCTTGCCTACCGACTCGGCACCGTTCTGACTGGCGCGGTGTCGCCGGCAGCGGCGGTCGATGGCGACATCGTGGCTGTTGTCGCCACTGCGGCCGATGTCGGCTGGTTGGCCAGGTTGATCGATTGGATACAGGCGGTCGGTTTGCCGCTCGCGCTCGGATTGTTCGTGCTGGCGAGCGTGACGGCGCTGCTCGGCTATGTGACGGTGAACCTGGTGTGGAAGTTGCGGATTCGTTTCAACTGGCGCAGACGCCAGTTGAAACGTTCAAAGGCCGA
>CANFGA010000165.1 GCA_947446335.1 Oxalobacteraceae bacterium
CGGTGGATGACGGCGAGCCAAAAAAAAGGGACATGCATGATGCATGTCCCCTTCTGTCGATCTGCCTTTGCTTGCGGCAGTGGCCGCTAGTGAGGCAAGTCTGATGCCATCGATCAGATGCCGACCATCATCCAGGCCCCGCTGGCCGCGGTGATGGCACCGGTGGCGCGCAGCCATCTGTTGTCCAAGCCCTTGGCCAGCAGCAGACCGATGCCGTGCAGCGCTGCGGTGGAGACCATGAAACCGATCGCATACTGCCACGCAGTGCCCAGCGCCGGCATCTCGGCGCCATGCGCATGGCCATGAAAGATCGCAAACAAGGCAACCAGCGCGGCAGCCGCGGCCGGCTTGATCTTGACCGCAAACGCGATCAGCAAACCCAGGATCAGCACCGAACTGGCGATGCCCGCTTCCACTTGCGGCAAGGCGATGCCGGCCATCCCGGCAGCGCCGGCCAAGGCCATCAAGCCGATGAATGTGGCCGGTACCAGCCAGATCGCACGCCCGCCCATTTGAAAGGCCCAGGCCCCGACCGCGAGCATGGCCAGCAAATGGTCGAACCCGAACCAGGGATGGAGCATGCCAGAGGCCATGCCAGTCACCAAACTGCCGCCGTGGCCCGGGTGGGCGCTGGCGATGCCGCAAGATGCGATCGATATCAGGGCAATGGACCAGCGGATGGATTTGCTATTCATGTGGGTCTCCTAAGTAAACATGGGGGCTCATGGCGAGCCTTCGAAGTGATGATGAACAAGCAACTGCCTGGTCGATGCCTGGCAGCGGAGTGTCCATTTTTCAACATCATGAAGCAAAAAACATGCCGTAATAAAATATTGATCTCGACGCCAGGCGATGGCACCGCAAAATCAGCCTGCGCCCGGCAATGATACCGGGAGCACACTGCAATTGACGAGAAGATCATCTCGAGCGGTAGAAGAAAGCGACCATCTTGCTTGCGCATGACGCGCAAGATGCAAGCCGACATTGCACCACTACCCTCAAGCAGCGCCTCTTTTCAGTGCTGCACAGACCCGCTGCAAGCTCAGCCGGCATGGCCAGTTCCATCATCGAAGGGGACGCTATTTTTCAGCGTATCGAGAAAGGTGGTGCGCCACCAATGGACATCCTGGGCCTTGATCCGTGCTAGCAGCGCGGCATGGCGATTGCGGCGCTTCTCGAGCGGCATCCGCAGCGCCTGCTGTATCGCTTGCGCCGTGCTTTCGATGTCGTAGGGATTGACCAGCAAGGCGCAATCGAGTTGCTCGGCCGCGCCGGCGAAACGCGACAGCACCAAAACACCGGGATCCGCCGGATCTTGCGCGGCGATGAATTCCTTGGCGACCAGATTCATCCCGTCGCGCAGCGGCGTGACCAGCGCGACGCGGCTGGCCCGGTACAAGCCCGGCAAGCGCTTGCGCGCAACCGTCTTGTGGATGTAACGGATCGGCATCCAGTCCAGTTCGCCATAATCGCCATTGATGGCGCCGCACAGCGCGGCCATCTCGTTGCGGATGTCGGTATAAGCTTCCACATCCTCGCGGCTCGGCGAGGCGATCTGGATCAGCGTGGCACTGTTCCTGTTCTCGGGATAGCGCTCGAGCAATTCCCGAAAAGCGCGCACACGCTGCGGCAAGCCCTTCGAGTAATCGAGCCGGTCGACCCCGAGCAACAACTGGCGACGCGAGTATTCGTCGCGCACTTGCTCGAACATCAGCTTGCCATCGCGGCTGTTGGCCATGTTCGAGAATTCATCGACATCGATACCGATGGGAAATGCACCGGCTTGTATCGTGCGGTTGAAGGCCCGGTAGCGCCCGTCGGACAGCACTTCGGCTTGCGCCTCGGACTGCACATAGTGCGAAAAGTTGAGCAGATCGGCATTGCTCTGGAAACCGACCAGATCGTATGAAAACAGCGTGCGCATCAGCCAGTCCTGCTGCGGGATCGCGGCCATGATCAATGGCGGGGGCATCGGAATGTGCAAAAAGAATCCGATCCGGTTGGTGCAGCCCATCGCGCGCAGGCTCGCTGCCAGCGGGATCAGGTGATAGTCGTGGACCCAGATGATGTCGTCGGGTTTGAGCAGCGGCAACAGCTTGCGCGCGAACAATTCATTGACGCGCCGGTAGCCGGCGGCGAAACCCGGCTCGTAATGGCCCAGGTCGAGCCGGTAATGAAATACCGGCCATAGCACGCCATTGGCATAGCCCAGGTAATAGGCATCGTGGTCCTGGCGACACAGATCGACCGTAACCAGCGTCACGTCGCCGGCGCGCTGCGCATGCAATTCCCCTTCGCCGGGGGTGCCACCGTCGGCAGCCTCGACGACCTTGCCGCTCCAGCCGAACCAGAGCGTGTTTCCACTCTTCATGCTTTCGGCCAGCGCGATGGCGAGCCCTCCGGCGGCGGCCGCCTTGCGGGGATCGGCGACGCGGTTTGAAACGATGACGAGACGTGACATGGAGATCCTTTCCTTTTTTTACCGCATCAAATGGCGCTGTCCCACGGCGCAGACAGGCGCACCGCGCAGTTGATCAAGCCCACCATCGAGTAAGTCTGGGGAAAATTTCCCCACATTTCGCCGGTCACCGGATGCGTGTCTTCGGACAGCAAGCCGACATGGTTGCGCGCCTTCAGCATGGTTTCGAAGATGCTGCGCGCCTGATCCTTGCGCCCTATCCTGGCCAGCGCATCGATGCGCCAGAAGGTGCAGATATTGAAGGCCGTTTCGGGCTTGCCGAAATCGTCGGGCGCCTCGTAACGCCGCATGTACGGGCCCTCGCACAGCGATGCCTCCAGCGCATCGACGGTGGCGATGAAGCGCGGGTCCATCGGATCGATGAAATTGACCTCGGCCATCAGGAGCACGCTGGCATCGAGGTCGCGCCCGCCCAGGCTCTCGGCAAATGCCTGACGTTCCTCGCTCCAGGCTTCGCGCAGCAGGCGTTCGCGGATCAGGGCAGCGCGCTGCTGCCAGAGCGCGGCGCGCTCGGGCAGTTCCAGCACATGCGCGATCTTCGACAGGCGATCGCACGCAGCCCAGCTCATCAGCACCGATGAGGTGTGCACGCGTGCGCGCGTGCGCAGTTCCCACATACCGGCATCGGGCTGGTCGTAGACGCGAAAGGCTTGCTCCCCTACCGCTTCGAGATAGCCGAATTCGGCGATGCCGCCGCGGTGAAACAGGCGCTGATCGAGAAACGCCTGCGCTGCGCCGAGCACGATATTGCCATACACATCGTGCTGAAAATGCTCCTGCGCTTGGTTGCCCACCCGGACCGGCCCGTGGTTGCGATAGCCCGGCAGATGGTCGATGATCGATTCCGGCAACTGCTCTTCCAGGCCGATGCCGTACAAGGGCTGGATGTGGCCGCCCTTGGAGCGGGCCACGACATTGGTCAGCCAGCGCATGTAATCTTCCATCGTGCCCACTTCCGACAGGCTGTTCAGCGCGCGCACGACAAAAAAGGCATCGCGCAACCAGCAATAGCGATAGTCCCAGTTGCGGCTGCTACCCGGCGCCTCCGGGATGCTGGTGGTCATCGCCGCGATGATGGCGCCGGTATCTTCGTACAGCGACAGCTTGAGCGTGATGGCGGCGCGGATCACGACATCTTGCCATTCGAGCGGTACGGCCAGGCGCCGGCTCCACGTGCGCCAGTAACTCGTGGTTTCTTTCTCGAACATGCGCGCAGTGTCTTCGATACCGTCAAGCAGCGTTTCATCCGGCCCGAGCAGGAAATTGGCGGTCTGGTCAAGAACGAAGAACGATTCGGACAACAGATAGCTCAGCGAGACATCGGTCTGCAGGCGCAGCGTCTGGCTCGGTCCGACGTAGCGGATATGGTGGCTGCCCCGGGTGATCTCGGGCACGAGTCGGCCCCAGTCGAAGCGCGGCCGGATGCGCACCCGGATCCGGATCGCGCTGTCGAGCAAACGCACGCGGCGCACCAGCATCAAGGGGCGGAACATCCGATCACGGCTCATGAAGCGCGGTGCGAAGTCGGTGATCTCGACGCCACGGCCCTTGGCATCGAACAAGCGGGTGCGCAGCAGCGCGGTATTGGGTTCGTAACATTGTTCACTGCGGGCAAAATGCTCGATCTCGATGCTCCACGAACTGCCGTTGCCAGAAGCGTCGAGCAAGGCATTGAACACCGGATCACCATCGAAACGCGGCAAACAAGACCAGACCACGCTGCCCATCTTGTCCACCAGCGCGCTGAAAGAGCAATTGCCGACCACGCCGCAATCGAGCGTCTGTGTCGCAGATGGCAAGGGAGTAACGGTGACATCGGGTGCTGCAGAATCAGGGGTCATGTCAAGCTCCTTTGGATAGCAGGTGAACCAACTGCGCCAGTGCGGCGCGCAATGCGTGGGGTGTCGCAATCCGGTGCTGCGCAGCGCTGGCGCCAGGGCCTACCTTCAGAGCCAGGCCGCCAAGCTGTTGCACGTGGATGAAACCGGCCTCGTCGGTCGTGTCATCGCCGGCAAACACCGGGCGGGTCCCTGAAAATGGCGATTCCAGCAAAAAATCCCGGATCGCGGTGCCCTTGCTGACCCCGACCGGTTTGACTTCGATGACCATTTTTCCATGTAGCAGCAGCAAACCGGAAGCAAGACCGATCGCACGCTCCATCGTTGTTTTGCACAGAAGCTCCAGTTCTGGTGCCGCGCGGTAATGCAGCGCCAGGGCACCACGCTTTTGTTCCACCTGCAACCGAGGATGCAGCGTGGCCAACTCCAAGGCACAATTTTGTATTACGGAAAGTGATGGGACCGAGGAATAGTGCAGCATGCCGTCGGCGCTGCGCCGCTCCATCCCGTGCACGCCAGCCACCGGCAATATCAATGGAAACAGCATCGCATCGATCTGCGCGATCGGGCGCCCCGAGACGATTGCCAGACGGCCAGCGAGACTATCGTGTATCGATAGCAAGACATCCAGCAATCCGGGCGCGACGACCACGGCATCGGGCGTGGGCGCCAGATCGACCAGCGTGCCATCGAAATCAAGAAAAAGGGCGCAGCCTGGCCAATCCAGATCCTGCAATGGTGTGCTGCCGCGATCGGTGTTCGTCAATCCAGTTGTCATGTCCAGATGCCCTCCCGGTTGGTGGATGGGCAGCGCCGACGCGTGCAGTTTCGTAGTTGCTGAATGCCGGTCGGAATTGCTGCTGCAACAACATCATAGCGCATCGCTGTTTTATTGCCGCACGCCAAGACACTGCCTGCAGAAAGTGGCGCTGCTTTTGCCGTTACAAGATGGCAACTCTGCGCACGTTGGAGTCGTATGTCACGCGCAAGTCATGAATACCCAATAGACTGCAAGATCGCGCAACTGGAGAGAAAATTATCCCGTCATGAACAAGCTGAACCTGAATAATCTCAACCTCGCTGCCGTGCTGGCACTGAGCGTCACGGCCTGTGGCGGCAGCAGCGTGATGCCGCTACCGACGCTGGATGGCGCTGCGCCGCTGGTGATAGGGCATCGCGGACTGCCGGGGCTGTATCCCGAGGGGACACGGCCATCCTACGAAGCGGCAGCCGATGCCGGCGCCGATTCGCTGGAAGCGGACTTGCACATGACCAAGGATTGCGTGCTGGTCACCCGTCACAATCCCTGGCTCAGCGACAATACCAACATCGCCAGCGTCGCCTTGTCCAATCCAGAGGTCGCAGCCCGCAAACGCACGGTGCCGGGCAGACTCAACGATGTGGCGTATTCGGTGGCGACCTATGGCGGGCCGGCCCAGTATCTGAGCGACCTGACCGACCCGGCAGATCAAAAATCGGTGCTGAAGTCGCTGGTCGTCGATGGCGAAGACCATACCGGCGACTGGGCCATCAGCGACTTCACCGTCGCCGAACTCAAGCAATGGCTGGGCGGCACGACCTACGATGCCCGAGATGAACGCCCGAGCGACTTGAATGGGAAATATCCGATATTGACGATGCAGGAAGTGATCGACATCGCCAAGACCCGGAGCGCAAGCAGTGGCAGAACGATCACGACTTACCCGGAATCGAAGAACCCGTATTGGAACAATGCCCAGGCCATCGCCAATGGCTGCGGCACTGGCAGTCATCCTTTTGAAGATGCGATCATCAAGCTGGTCAAGGACAACAATCTCAACAGCAAGAGTGCACCGATCTACGTGCAAAGTTTCGATCCGGCCAGCCTGAAATACATGCGCTCGGCCGGACTCGATGCCAAGGTCGTGCAATTGGTCGACGGCAACGACGTCAACTACCAGAGCGGCGCGATGATCTACCAGACCAACGACGCCTACAACTTCGTCTCCGCCCGCCCGTACAGCTGGACATTGGCCGGAGACGGGCGCTATTTCGGCGCCATGCTCACCAAAGACGGATTGGCAGAGATCAAGACCTATGCGGACGGCATCGGCGTCTGGAAACCGCAAGCGATGGCGCTGACGATTGCCCCATTCAAGGCCAGCAATACCGATGGCAGTGCCTATGTCGGATCGCTGGCCGAGGTCAACACGGCGACCCCGACCAGCCTGATCGCGGATGCGCACCAAGCCCGATTGCTGGTGCACAGCTATACCTTCCGCAATGAAGCAAGGTATCTGGCCGGGGTCTACAAAGGCGATCCCGGCGCAGAGTTACGGGACTTCTTTCGGGCCGGCATCGACGGTGTCTTCACCGATTTTACCCCGACAGCAGTCGCAGCAAGGACAACGTTCCTGAAGGAAAACGGGCGCTGACAAAGCCCGGGATCGCCGACCATTGGCGATCCCGCAAATATGCTCGATGATCGGCTCCAGACGCAAAAAAACCCCGTCATCTCTGACGGGGTTTTCTCTTATAACAAGCCTGACGATAACCTACTTTCACACTGGTTGCAGCACTATCATCGGCGCAAAGTTGTTTCACGGTCCTGTTCGGGA
>CANFGA010000166.1 GCA_947446335.1 Oxalobacteraceae bacterium
AACCGTCGAGCAACTGGTGAAGGTGCTGGCAGAGGTCAGGTTGCGTGCGGCAGCGTGATCGGTCTGATCATTGCCGCGCTTGCGTTAAAAATTGCAGTTTCAATACTATGGGATGCCGGCATGATGTGTTATCGTCGAAAATCTGGGACTACGTGAAAGTGCTGTTCAAGTTGAAGGGAAACCCCTTCTGAACTCGGGGAGGCTCATGCGGCAGAATGCCAATAATTGCATTCTGGTCTGTGTGGTGCTCACCTGATAAATTGGCCTTATCTTCGGATAGGGCTTTTTTTCGTCATCGGTATTCTCACGAGACCCGACGGGCGAAAATAAGGATCACGAAAATTCCTGGCAACCAGCCATTTTCACTACTCTCTGTCGGCCTGCTGTGCAATATTATTTGAACTACTTTATTGAATATGTGATATCTATTTTTTCCTATACGTAATACAATCAAGCGTTAAAAGAAAAAAATACTCCTCCATCCATCGGTTTATTCGGGTGGTGCCGGTGGGCCTCCACACTAAAAATGAATATTAATTTGGGCTCGATTTAAAATGAAATCTCCCGAAGTTATGTTCGTAAATTCTGGCTTGTAAAATACTACATGAAAAATTATAAAACGATTTCTGGTCTGTGCATGATTGCGCTTCTAAGTGCATGCGGTGGGAGTAGCAAAAATTCTAGCCCTGTCTTGACAGGAAAATTCATTGATAGTGCAGTCAGCGGTATGAGTTATCGAACTGCCACGCAGTCTGGAGTAACTAATTCCAATGGTGAGTTTTTATATGTTGCCGGTGAAAATATTACATTCTCTTTGGGGAATATTCAGCTTCCTTCTGTTGCGACTGACTCCGTCATTACCCCGTTGAATATTGCCAATACTAGTGATATTAATAATCAGCTAGTCTCCAATATATTAGTTTTTTTACAAAGCCTAGATGAAGATGGAAATCCTTCAAATGGTATCGTTATACCCCCGACAGCCGCAACAAAGGCGACAACGCCAATTAATTTTGATGTAAGTCCTGCTACGTTTTCGGCCAATGCAGTTGTTACCGGATTGGTCGCCACTTCTGGTTCCATCAATAAAATTTTGGTATCTAAAACAGATGCCAAAGCACATTTTCAGACGACGATGAGTGTCGCTACTGGGCCTGCTGGTGCTGGTGCTATCGGTGCTGCTGGTGCTACCGGTGCTGCTGGTGCTACCGGTGCTACTGGGTCTGCTGGCGCTACCGGTGCTACCGGCACTACCAATGCTGACTTGACGCCTCCCCAAATAAATACTGATGCACCTCTGGTTGCAACGTCAAGTAGGACCGCTTTTGTTACTACATTTTCTGACGACGTTGAGCTTGCTTACGTGAAAATGGCAGAGGCTCAATCTTTTACATATTTACCTGAAGGCACAAAAACGTACCAAAAAAATGATAACGTCACCATTAATCTCGGTCAGACACAGACGAGAATACTAATGGCAGTAGACATGTCGGGAAATATAACTAAGAAATCTATTTCGATGACAACGCCAGCAACTGGCATCAAGCTCGGGAGTTACTCTGTAAATGGAACAGTTAAAACTCCAGCAGGATTTAACTGTCTAGGTGCTAGTGCATATGCTGGAATACCAGATAATAACCTGGTTTCTAACTTATCTATTATGCAAGGATTCCCTACTAATTTTTTTGACGGCACTGCTATTACTTGGAGTGCTAGCGAGGGTTATTTTCCATCTATTTCGATTGAAACCACAGGCGTGGAAATTTTTTCTACCCGAGGTGCATATGGAACCTCGTTAATCACGCCACTCAGCGCAACCTCGATGGCTTTCGATGGCTTTGGGCAGAGTGGTTCTGATCAGTTTGGAAGCTATGCCGTTGGCTATGTAGGTTCTGCAACGGTCAATCAAGTTACTCCCCCAACGGTTACTGTGACGTTAAATATGAAATGTAATCTCAATAATACCGGTTTCATAAATGGAACTAGTGTAACGTTCGACGCAACATTTATGCCGTAGTGTAATACTCATTCAATTTATCCAAGTTAATGTTTTTTTGTAAAAAATGATTTAAAGGAAATAAAAAGATTGGCGGTAGTGCTTTGGGATGTAACTTCCTGTGCAACTATCGCCATGAAATCAGCGTATTTTCTGGCTAATTTTCTTGGCTAGTTCTGTTCTGGCTAGATTTCCCCCAATTCTGGCTGCGAAATGCCGCCTTTCTCCTCCCCCATCGCGCAGCATCCAAAAGCAATCGGGTGCGGCGGGTGCGGCAAAACCTCTGTTTTCATAACTTTCCCTTGCAATCAAAACATGGGGGAGTTTACGAAAATGGCTGTTTTGCCGCACCTGCCGCACCCGCGACAGTGATTGCTGTTGATTTTTCTATCAGTGGCCCTGCGTAGCTCGCAGGTAGGCGCTCGGGCTGGCATTGGCGCTGGGGTCTGCATGTTGATTACTGACCAGCATCGGACCACCCCATATGCGTTTACCATGCGACTGGCGCACGCTGTAGCCGCGTTCGCTCAGGCGCCGGCCCAGTGTCGCCGAACTCGATACTTTGAATCCATTGTCGAGGCACCAGACCTTGTAGCTGGCGTACAGGTCGCCACTGGCCGTTTCACCATGCATGCTGGGCACGGTGCATTCTTCCAGCCATAGTCGCGTCAAGTCCTGGTCAGCTTGGTAATCGTCGGTAGCCTGGCGTATCGTTGTGGGCGTGTCTGCCAGCCCTTGCTGCTGCCACGCGATGCAACCGGCCACCATCCATGCCAGGATGTGGGGCGCCTCCGCTTTCAGCTTGACCAGCAAATGCGGGTCGCGCTCATTCGGCTCGAAGGTCCTGCCAAATGGCAGCATTCGCACGCGCCGCCAGATGCCATTGTCGTTGCCCCGCACAACCGGCTTGTGGTTCCCGGCCATCACCAGCTTGAAGTTGGGCGTGAACTGGACTGGCGCGGAATACAAAGGGCGCACCGCCATGCTGTCGCCCGAGACCAGACTTTTCACTAGCGATTCGGAAAGCGCGGTATTGTCTTCAGTCTCCGAGCACAGGACCAGCCGGGCACCGATCAGCGCGACCAAGTCAGGCGTTGCGCCGCCGGCCTGGCGCTTGGACTCGCTCAGCGTCTCCGACGCAATAGCGCGGCTGTAGTCCCCCATGATGTACTTCAGCAGCTCGATGAATACACTTTTGCCGTTCGCGCCATGTCCAAAGCAAAACAGAAACATATGCTCGCGGGTCGAGCTGGTCAGCAGATAGCCGCAAAAACGCTGCAGCCAGTCAATCAGTTCCTGGTCACCGCCAAATACCTGATTTAGAAACTGCAGCCAGCGCTGCGCATTTGCCGCATTGCCGATGGATGCCACGCCCAGACTCTTGGTCACGTAATCGGCCGGCGTGGCGGCGCGTGCGACACCGCTTTGCAGGTCGATGACATGCGTAGCCTGATCAAAGCCGACAACGAATTGGTCGGCGTCGATGCCAGCGAGCGGGATGCGTACCGACTGGAAGTCCGACAGCAGCGAGACGGCGGCGGCAATAGTCCGTTGTTCCTGCGATTTGCGCGCCCAACGTGCAAAATGTTCGGCATCGTTGAGATGGCCGGCACCTTCGTCATAAATCGCAGCGGACAGGTTTGCCGCGAGCGTGCGCACGCTGGAATCGCCATCCCTTTTCCACGCGCCGTTATCCCAGACCATCCACGCTTGCGCATCATGCACGTGTTTCAGGCGCTCGCCATGGGCATCAAGCATGCGCTGGGCATTGCCGTATTCGGTCAGCGGTCGCGTGTCGCGCGTCCCATCGCGGGCATCAGCCTTCGGCAAGCTCGGTGCCATGAACGGCACCAACTCACGCGATGCGGCTGCGGGCACCACGGCCAATTGCAGGCGCACTGCGTTCAGTCCTTCCGCCTGATGCAAGTCGTTGAAGTCACCATCGGTGCGGCCATCGGCAAACACCGGCAGAACCACCACGCCAGAGCCAGATGCGGCGGCAGCGTTGGCATACGCCAGCCCCTTGCCGTGTGCATCCAGGTCGCCCGCAATGCGCAATGGCGATGCCGGAAAATCACGGCGCAGGTCAGCGGCAACTGCCCCCATGTTGGCACCGGAAAAACAGATGACAACGGTGTCGCCGCTCGCTTCATGTGTGCTGCAGCCGGTCGCCCAGCCCTCCGTCAGCACTAGCGGCAGCCCGTTGACAGGCTCGCCAAGAAACAGCCTGCCACCTTTTGCCTTGCCATGAGTCAGAAAAGTTTTATGCCGATGCATTTGCGGGTGGATGTACTGCAAGGTCTGCAATGCGCCATCGGCGCTGTACACCGGCAGCACGATGGCGCCATCGCTGTTCTGACGGGCGAGGAACGGCTTGATGCCCTTGCGGACCAGATAGGCATGCGCAGGATCGGGGTCAAGGCTATCGCGCAGGATGCGGGCGGCATCCACGGCAGCGGCAGCGTGCTCTGCTACGCGCTCGCGTTCAGCTTCCTGGCTTGCCTGCACGGCCTTTGCACGAGCGGCCAGGCGCTCAGCCGCGCTCGGCGGCGGTGCATTGCGGTCCCGCTGTTGCCACGTAAACGACGTGCTCTCGCGGTGGCAACCGAAGACAGCGCCCACGCCATCGGGAAACAGCTTGCACCAGCCGGCAATGTCGCCGGACTTGCCATTGGTCGGAAATCTCACCATTTCGCCCCGTACGATGGCGCTGTCCGGGTAGACCATGGCGGCGCTGGCAAACGCTTCCTGGAGTGACGCGCACAAAAACGTGTTGTCGTTCATTATGCGGTCCCCCACACCATCACACATATCAGCGCGACCTGCATCATGAAGTCGGGCGGTATCGGCGGCAGGCTGGCGATGATGCGCACCAGTTCCAAGGGCGCGCGCTTCGCGGCTTGGCTTTTGGCATATCGCTCGGCCAAACCGGCAATCACGGCGCGGCGACCTGCGGCGGAAAAGTAATACACGCCACGGCGGACGACCAGACCATCGCGGTCGCGGACAGGCACCATCGTGCAAGGCAGACCGTGCATGCCCAAACCTAATTTACGCAAATTGGAAATCAGATCGGGGCCGTTGCTGCAGCCAACAGCCTGATCCAACTGCTCGCGCGTGGCTGGGCCGAGCAGCAACCGATGAATGGCACGCAGTATGCGCGGGTTGTCGGTGCCGGGAAATTTACAGGCAACATTCGATGCGGTAAAATCCTCGGTAGCGCCAAGGTCCAGTTCCGCCATCAGTGGGAGTTGGGCCTTATCCATTATTGGCCCCCGTTCAGCAGGCGTTTGATGTCGGCCACGGCCCAGGCAAGACGGCTATTGATGCGAATCGGGCGCAACGGACCGTTTTCGAGGCATGCCCAAGCACGCAGCGTTTGCACCTTGCGGGTCAGGTGGAAGGCAGCACACGCGGTTTCTACGTGGCTGCGGTTTTCTTGGTCGAGCGGGGGGAAGTTTTGATCGGATTTCATGTTGAATCACCTTTCGCATAGCTGCGTGTTTAAGATGATTCATTGGGAACTGGGGTGCTAGTAGGGGCGCAAGAGTAGGGAAGTAGGGTATTTTCGCCCTACCTACCAGAATATTTGTTGTGATTGTCCATTCGTAATCGTGGTGGTTCGCTTTGGCTTGCAGCCTTCCATGCATCGTTAAACGGGTCGGGACCACCCCCGAACAATTTAGGGTGTTCGCTCATACACTTTTTTCGCAGCAATGTTTTGCCGCCATTGGGGATGCTCAATACCTTAAAGCCTTGCTCGATTGCAGCCGATTCAATTGCGCGTATTTGCCGTTCTCTCTGCTTGAGACCATCGTCGTTTTCTGGCAAAAGTATTCCGGCAGAAAATAGAGGTAAACCGGCTGCTGACGATAGCCCACTTGCTGGCGTTGCATCTGGCATCAATAGCAATATTTCGCTATCAGGCGATAAGGTTAGCTCGGCGCCGAGCGACTCCGTCATTATTTCTATCGTTGAGCCACTTGCCTGCAACCATTCGCCAAGCCATGAATGCATTTTCTTCTTGTGATGTTGCGCGTACTTGACCCAATCCCGGAGCGTTCGCGGTTGGCCGTTGCTGACACCTTCAAATGTGTTCTTCAAACCCCGGAACTCATTTGGCCCGATACCTCCGCTGGTTGTCGTTTCGGCGGTTGCAAGGACGAAGTTATCCGTGCCGTCGTTTGGATTGTGTCCGGACAAAATCAGCGCGGCATGCAGTGGAGTAATGGATTCATTTGTCCACCATGAAGAAGCATCCATAGACTCATCCCACCACGCGGCGATGTACTCCGTGCTTGTTGGTTGGATGGGTTCGGCATCAAGCATTTCGATGAAACTCGATGGCATCGGCGATTCACCTGTCGGTACAGCCAATTTATGGACGGATAGTGCAAATGGCTCTGGCATAGTCATTCTTTCAGGTTTCAATCGTCGCTAAAATAGGATTGGTGCTTGCTTGCCGGATGCCGTCAGACGGTGGCGTCCACTGGCATACTTGGCGCAGGTTGAACATGCATGGGCGCATCCTTGAATCGCTGCTCTGCTTGCCACATGTCATAGGCGCTTTGCTCAGCGAGCCAGAGACGGGCTTCGCCGCCGCGTTCCACGCCCAGCCATGCCTCGATACGCAAGGCCATTTCAGGCGATATTGCGGCGCGGCCATTGAGCACGCGCGACAGCGTCACGCGGTTTACGTCCAGTTGGTGCGCGGCCTCGGTCACTGACAGTCCCAGCGCAGGCAACACATCGTCGCGCAAGGTCAGTCCGGGATGTGGCGGGTTAAACATGCGTGCCATGGTGAATCTCCTCAGTGATAGTCTTGATAGTTGACCAGCACGGCGTCCGTGCCATCAAATTTGAACGTCATGCGCCAGTTGCCGCTGACCTTGACCGAAAAATGCCCTTTGAGTTCG
>CANFGA010000167.1 GCA_947446335.1 Oxalobacteraceae bacterium
CCAGGCTTGATCGGTGGCATCGAAGTGAGCGCAAACGGACAGAAAGTAGCCTGGAGCATGCAATCGCATCTGGGCGAACTGGAAAAGAGCGTCGCTCAATTGCTGAAAGCGCCGGTGTTGGCTCCAGCTTCGGCTTCGGACCGGCCAGATGCTCAGCCTCAGCCTGATAGCAAGGCTGCTGCACCGGTTACTACCTTCGATACTGTGTCCGAAGGCCGCCCATGACCGCGCCATTGCAACAGGCGCTCGACGGCGTCTTTGGCAGCTTGCGCGCCGCCCGCAGCGCTCTGAAGGCGCAGTTGCTGCCGCGTGAAGTGGGCACGATCACCAGCATCTCGACCGGGATCGCGATGGTATCGGGCTTGCCCGGCGTGGGTTCGGACGAATTGCTCAAGTTTCCCGGCGACGTATTCGGCATTGCCTTCAACATCGAAGAGCATGAAATCGGCGTCGTGTTGCTCGGTCCTTACTGGCAATTGCAAGCTGGCGATGAAGTCGAGCGCACCGGCCGGGTCATGGATGTCGCCGTTGGCGACGGCTTGCTCGGGCGCGTCATCGACCCGCTCGGGCGGCCGCTCGATGGCCATGGTGCGCTGGCGACCAGCTTGCGCTTGCCGATCGAACGCCCTGCAGCGCCCATCATGGACCGCGCACCGGTGAGCGTGCCGCTGCAAACCGGATTGAAGGTCATCGATGCGTTGATTCCGGTCGGACGCGGCCAGCGCGAATTGATTCTGGGTGACCGGCAAACCGGCAAGACCACGATTGCGATCGACACCATCTTGAATCAGCGCGGCCAGGATGTGCTGTGCGTCTATTGCGCGATCGGCCAGCGCGCGGCCGCGGTGGCCAGGGTCGTGGCCACCTTGCGCGAGCATGGGGCGCTAGCCTATACGGTCGTGGTGGTCACCGAGGGCAACGACCCGCCCGGCCTCGCCTATATCGCCCCTTACGCGGCCACCAGCATCGCCGAGCACTTCATGGAAGCTGGGCGCGATGTCTTGATCGTCTACGATGACTTGACCCAGCATGCGCGCGCCTATCGCGAATTGTCGCTGCTGCTGCGGCGTCCGCCCGGACGCGAAGCGTTTCCCGGGGATATTTTTTACATCCATTCGCGCCTGCTCGAGCGCGCCACCCATCTGTGCCAGGAGCGCGGCGGCGGTTCGCTGACCGCGTTGCCGATCATCGAAACCCAGGCCCAGAACATGTCGGCCTACATTCCGACCAACCTGATTTCGATCACCGATGGCCAGATCTACCTGTCGCCATCGTTGTTCGAATTGGGCGTGTTGCCGGCGGTCGATGTCGGAAAATCGGTCTCGCGCGTCGGCGGCAAGGCGCAGCGCGCCGCCTATCGGGCCGTGGCCGGCGATCTCAAATTATCTTATGCCCAGTTCGAGGAATTGGAAACCTTTGCCCGCTTCGGTGCGCGCCTCGATGACCATACCAGCGCCATCATCGAACACGGCCGGCGCATCCGTTCCTGCCTGAAACAATCGGAAGCGGCGCCGGTATCGGTGCGCGCCCAAATTGCGGTCTTGCTGGCCTTGAGTTCGGCGCTGTTCGATACTGTGCCTTTGACGCAGATGATGAATGCCGAGCGCGCGGTGCGCGAGGCGGCGGCGCAGATTCCCGATGAAGTCAGCGCGCGCTTCGAGACGGGCGTGGCCTTGAGCGATGCCGACCGGTCCCTGGTGCTGGAGATCGCTGGCGCGGCGCTGGCCAGTTTTCAGCCGGCAGGGGCGGCCACAGACCAACCCATGACCAGATCATGATCAATACCACCGCCAGTTTGCGCCGCAAGATCAACAGCGCCGGCGATCTGCGCTCGGTGGTGCGCACGATGAAGGCGATTTCCGCGTCCAGCATCGGCCAATATGAAAACGCGGTGCAGGCGCTCGACGATTATTATCGGACCGTGCAACTCGGTCTGAGCGCCTGTTTGCGCGATACTGCCCCGTCTGCGATCGACGAGGATTCCGATCCAGTCCAGTCAGATCGGATTGCCTCGCAGGCGATCGGCGCCGTCGTGTTCGGCTCCGACCAGGGGCTGGTCGGTCAATTCAACGATGCGATGGCCGACTTTGTCATCGCCACTTTGGGCGCCTTGCCTGGAAAAAAGACGGTGTGGGCGATCGGCGAGCGCATCGCTACGCGCCTGGCCGAAGCCGACGGCCAATTGACTGCCGGTCAGAGTTTCATCCTGCCCGGCGCAATCGGTGCCATCGCACCGCTGGTCGGGCAGATATTGAGCGAGATCGAGACTCAGACCCAGACCCAGCGCGCCCAGGGTGGCATTCAGCAAATCTATCTGTTTTATCAGCGCCCGACGGCGGGCGTGGTCCATGCGCCGGTTGGCGAGCGCCTGCTGCCGCTGGACCAGGCGTGGCAAAATGAGCTGGTCGCGCTGCGTTGGCCGAGCAAGAATTTGCCAGAAGTCATGAACCACAAGAAAGAAACGCTGCTGGCCTTTGTCCGTGAATATCTGTTCGTGTCGCTGTTTCGGGCCTGCGCCCAATCGCTGGCCAGCGAAAATGCCAGCCGCCTCGCTGCGATGCAGCGCGCCGAAACCAATATCGACGAGTTGCTCGAAGAGCTGAATCTGTCATTTCACCGCTTGCGCCAAAGCGGCATCGATGAAGAATTGTTCGACGTCATCTCGGGCTTTGAGGCGCTGCTCAAACCTTGATCCGATCTGCCGGCCATGTTGTCACCAGTTGGGGTCGCGGCGGATGGTACACTGCGGCCTTGACCGAAAAATGATACCGCCATGACCAAAGTAAACAAGCCGACGCCCAAGAAAACCATCGATACCAGCGCCGTGCAAACTGCCAATCCGGCTGCCAACCTTGTCAGCAACCCTTTCCTCGATAACGATTTTTACGGACGCATGCGCGACTATACCGAGCGCGATGCCGCCATCGCCAAGGAATTGCGCGCGATCGCCGAGTGCGGCGCCGGCAAGGCCAATCCGGATCCGCGCCACGCCCCGTCGCTGGCAGCCATCAGTGCCATCGTCAAGAAAGGCGTGTCGCTGGCCGACATGTTCAAGAGCATCGTCGCCGGCACCGAAAAAGGGCTGTGGGAGCCATGGCTGGCCGAATTCGGCTTTCAAGTACGCGCCGTCAACTACGGTCAAACCGGGCCGCGCAACGCTTGCCTGATGCTCGACATCGGCGCCGGATCGAAGGCCAATGCCTCGTTTGCCAAGGCCGGCATCGCGAACTGGCGCAGCCGCGTGACGCACGATTGCGCCGAAGTGGCGATCGAGAACCCGAACGACAAGACGCCGTTCACCTCATGCGCGATCTTTTACCTCGATCCGATCGAGCGCTAAAATTTTCAGCATGCTGTGAAAAAAGCCGGGCCCGCACAAGCGAGCCCGGCTTTTTTTGGATCAATCGGTGCCGGCATCCGATTGAAACAGCGTGCCCGGCGCCAAGGTCGATTGCACCAGCGCCCTCACGTCGACGCGCGCCTTCAGGCGTGCGGCCAGCAGATACAAGCCGCCCAGCTTGCGATGCAAGAACAGCGCATCGGCCGGCGGCGTGTGCCAGAAATCGCGGTCGCGGCCCAGCGCCAGGCCGGCATCGCGGATGCGCGCACCCAGATCGGATAGACCGAAGTCATATTCGCCCTCGCATAGCAACGGCTCGCACGCCTGCGTGAATAGCGCCAGCACTGCGGCGCGGTGGCGCTCTATCGTGTCCACGCCATAGTAGCCGATGGCGCAGGCCGCCTGGTCCATCGCGGCCGTGTCGCCTTTGATGGCGCCCGCGATGATGCGGCGAAATTGATCGACCAGTTCCGCCGGATAGACCCGGGTGGCGCCGAAGTCGAGCAAGATCACCTGGGCGGTTTCGGTATCGTAGCGATAATTGGCGAAATTGGGATCGGTCTGGATCAGGCCAAATTCGAACAGTTCGCGCATCAGCAGCGCGATCAGCAAGCCGGCGATCCGATCGCGCACTGCCTGCGGCGCGTTCACCAGCGATTCGATCGCCACCCCATCCATGCGCGACATGGCCAGCACGTTCTGGCTGGTCCATTCCGGCACCAGTTGCGGCACCGCATAGTGCGGCGCGTCGGCCAGCAATTGGCCATAGCGCGTCATGAAAGCGCCTTCGCACAGATAATCGGCTTCTTCGTGCAACTGGCGCTTGGCATCGCGCAGCAACGGGGCGATGTCGAGCGTGGCGGGCAACAGGCCCGACATGCGCAGCAGCGCCGCCACGTTGTCGATGTCGCTGTCGATGCTTGCTCGCACGCCTGGATACTGGATCTTGATCGCGATGCGGCGCCCATCCTTGGTCTGTGCAAAATGCACCTGGCCGATCGATGCCGCCGCCGTCGGCGTGAATGAAAATTGCTGGAATTGCTTGTTCCAGCCTGGGCCCCAGTTTGCCTCCAGCATCGCCACTACCTGGCTCATCGGCATCGGCGTGGCATCGGCGCGCAGACGGGCCAGGATGGCGCCGATTTCCGGCGGCAGCAAGTCGCCGGCATCCATCGACAGCAGTTGCCCCACTTTCATCGCCGCGCCGCGCAGGTGGGCCAGTTGATTGGCGACGCGATGCGCGTTGGCTGGCGTCATCAGCAAGTCGCCGATGGCGGGGCGCTTGCCCTGCGCCAGTTGGCGCGCGCCTTCGGCCAGCATGCCGCCGGCGATGCCGGTGGCAAGTTGGCCCATCCTGGCCAGGCGCGACCAGCGTCCGCTGGGCACCGCAGCCCCGCCGGCCGCCGCGCCGGGCGTCAGCGCGGCGCCCGGATCGATTTCGTCGGGTTTGCTCATAGCGGCCACACGATCAGCAGCATTGGAATGGCCACCAGCGCCACCAGCACTTCGAGCGGCAAGCCCAGTTTCCAGTAGTCGCCAAAGCGAAAGCCACCCGGGCCCAGGATCAGCGTATTGTTTTGATGGCCGATCGGGGTCAGGAACGAGCAAGAGGCGCCGATCGCCACTGCCATCAGGAAGGAATCGGCATTCACTTCCAGAGCACTGGCGGTGCCGATCGCGATCGGGCACATCACCGCTGCGGTGGCGGCATTGTTCATCAGGTCCGACAGGCACATCGTGACCACCAGGATCAGTCCGATGCCGATGACGGCGTTGCCCTGGGCTACGTTGTCGAGCAGGAAGCGCGCGATCAGGTCGGCGCTGCCGGTCGTTTCCATCGCTCCGGCCACCGGGATGAGCGCGCCCAGCAGCACGATGACGGGCCAGTCGATCGCCTGATAGGCCTCGCGCAGCGGAACCGTGCGTAGCGCCATCGAAGCGAGCACGCCGAGTGCAAACGAGATCGCGGTCGGCAGCCAGCCGAATGCGGCGACGCCCACGGCCAGTGCCATGATGGCGCTGGCAGTGATGATCTTGCGTTTGTTTGGAATCAGCAATTGGCGCTCGGCCAGTGGAACGCAGCCGGAGTCGGCGGCAAATTCGGCCAGCGCTTCGGGCGGGCCCTGCATCAGCAGCAGGTCGCCGGCACGAATCACCATGCTGCGCAGCCGGCCCTTCGAGCGCGCGCCTTCGCGCGAGAGCGCCAGCAGGTTCAAGCCGTAACGCAGGCGCAGGCGCATGTCGGTCGCCGAGCGGCCGGTGATGCTGGACGAGGGCAGCACCGCGAGCTCCATCAGCATGATCTCGCTCGATGGCTCAGCCTGATTGTCGTCCTTGGGCTTCTCTTTGGCGCTGGCCTGGTCCGGCTTTGGTGTCGCCTGCTGCGCAGGCTTGGTCTCGGCGTCGGTCTCGACCTCAGGCTTGACCGATTCCTCCAGCTTCAAGCCCAGGCCAGAGAGCACCTTGCCCAGTGCGTCGACATCGGCCTCGATCACCAGTATGTCGCCGGCGCGCACCCGGTGCCACGCTTGCGGCGCGTTCAGGCGCATCTCGTTGCGCACCAGTCCGAGCACCTGAGCATTGATTTCATCGAGTTCGGCCTCGATCTCGCCCAGCGTCATGCCATCGGCCTTGCCCTTTTCCAGGACCCGCGCTTCGGTTTGATAGGCGCCGGTGTCGAAGTCGGCGCTGCCCTGGCGCTTGCGTGCCGGTACCAGGCGCCAGGCCAGCGCAACAAAGGCGATGCCGGCCAGAGCCACGGCCAGGCCGACCGGCGTGAAGTCGAACATGCCGAAGCCGCCGGCATCGCCGTTGGCGCGAAAGCTGGACACGATCAGGTTGGGTGGGGTGCCGATCAGCGTCGTCATGCCGCCCAGGATGGTGCCAAAGGCAAGCGGCATCAGGATCTGGCCCGGCGGTAGTTCCAGGCGTGCCGCCAGTTGGATGGCGACCGGCATCAGCAGCGCCATCGCGCCGACGTTGTTCATGAAGCTCGACAAGAGCGCACCCAGCGCAACCAGCGCAGCCAGGCTCCAGGTTGGCCCGGCATTTTTTGGCATCGTGTAGCGCACCAGCAGATCGACCGCCCCCGACAGTTGCAAGGCGCGGCTCAGTATCAGTACGCACGCGACCGAAATCACCGCCGGATGGCCAAAGCCGGCAAAGGCATCGGCCGGAACGATCAACCCGGCCAGCACGCAAGCCAGCAGTGCGCCGGCAGCGACCATGTCGTGGCGCCAGCGGCCCCACAGAAACATCGCTACCGTAGCGCCGAGGATGGAAAGAATCAGAATCTGGTCGTGGGTCATGGCGTTTGGATGTGATCGGCGCTCATGATCGAGCGCGCGTCAGATTATCTGCGCCATGGTTGTTGCTGTCAAACAAGCGTGTGTGGCCCTCGATGCGAGCAGTTTTTCAGTACGCTTCGCGCATGTAAATGACCGGGCCGGCCTTGTAGATGCCCGTGCCGATGCGCGCCGTGGTGCTCGGCAACCAGTCGAACATGTTGATGCTCAGGTCGACACTGCCGGTGTGGCCTGAACCCGGCGCGGCCAGCA
>CANFGA010000168.1 GCA_947446335.1 Oxalobacteraceae bacterium
CAAGCGGCCGCTGATCAGGTCCAGGGTGCCGAGGTCGTTCAGATCGCGCATGGTGTCTCATGTTTTAGTGGCAGATGTTTGGCATTCTGCAACAGACATGCGCGACACGCCAGCGCCCGGAGCATCGTCGCCGCTCCGGGTGTCGCGGGTCTTAGGACATACACGACATGTCTTTAGACCTATTATCCCATGATACACAGATTGCATATTGCATATTAGCAATATTTAACCGATACTATTATTTTAACCACACACTGCACTCTAACTTTTAGAACGTCTTCCCTCAAATATCCATGGTGAAAATATCTAAATTCGTCTCAAAAAGAAAAACTGAACTTTGGATAGAGATCTATTTAACAATATATTTAACTTTATTGACTGGAAATCACTGCTCAAATAAAAGTCATATTTTAAATTTATAAAAATTTTTACCTACACAAAAAATATATCATGGAAGATAAAGTAAATGAATAAAATTATAAAAACTTCGTTAGTTATTTCAATGTCATTAATAACATCAATAGCAATGGCAAGCGTTTTAATGTCACAGTGGACAGATGGCACTAGCAGATTTTGTAAGTATAGCAATGGTGATGTTATAGAGATAAGCTTTGGCTCTGCATGCCCAAGCACTAACTAGCACTACATATAACAATTTTAAATATAAAGTAGATCGATATGTATTATAGATTTATAAAAATACATATAAAGGATATAAAAAATAATGAAGCGAACACTACTAATCACGATGACGTTATTGTTGCTGAACGCTGGAACGGCGTGCGCAGATCCATTTGATGATGCCACTGCTGCTTATAAACGCGGCGACTACGTGACTGCGGTGGCAAAACTTCGACCCCTTGCAGCTCAGGGGAATGCAAGTGCGCAATACAATTTCGGAATGATGTATGACAAAGGGCAAGGTGTCGCGCAGGATGACGCGGCAGCGATCAAGTGGTATCGAC
Organism: Oxalobacteraceae bacterium; assembly: GCA_947446335.1. GTDB lineage: Bacteria > Pseudomonadota > Gammaproteobacteria > Burkholderiales > Burkholderiaceae_D > Janthinobacterium. The sequence goes on from CANFGA010000168.1 coordinate 966, forward strand.
TGGCGGCAGCGCAGAAGCATGCAGGTGCGCAACACAATCTCGGCATAATGTATGACAAAGGGCAAGGCGTCACACAGGATGATGCGGCAGCGATCAAGTGGTATCGACTGGCGGCAGCGCAGGGAGATGCGGGTGCGCAACGTAGTCTGGGCGTGATGTATGACAAAGGGCAAGGCGTCGCGCAGGATGTCGCGGCAGCGATCAAGTGGTATCGACTGGCGGCAGCGCAGGGGAATGCAGGTGCGCAATCCAATCTCGGCGTAATGTATGCGAAAGGGCAAAGCGTCCCGCAGGATATTGTTCGCGCTCACATGTGGTTCAGTCTTGCCGCTGCGACCGGAAATGCCGATGGGATAAAGTACAGCAATATCGCTGCAGCGCGAATGACCCCGCAGCAAATGGCTCAAGCGCAGCAAATGACACGCGATTGTCAGACGCGCAATTTAAAAGGATGCGACTGATCCAGCAATAGTCCGCAGCCAAGAGCCGTGTCAAGGCGTCAGGCGTTGGCACCGGCGCGTTCACTTCCGGTCCTACTCAACGCCCCATGGTCCGTCCTAGTGAGCCGAATGATATCTTGCTCGGTATTATCTCGACGGCCTAGTGAGCCGCCGTCGAGATGCGAGGCGCTAAGCAATCAGACTTGCGTTGCTTGGCATTTTTTCTGGTTAAAATTTAAAAAATATTATTTTTATTAAATAATGATAGATAAAATGAGATATTTTTTACGAAATATATTTTTAGTACTTAGCTTATTTTTTTCAATGACCCCAAGAATTAGTCTAGCCGGATTTGATGAAGGCATAATCGCATTCAATAAGAAAGACTATGCCACAGCGCTACGAGAATTCAGGCCATTGGCAACGAAAGGGGATGACAGCGCTCAGTTCAACCTCGGATTTATGTATTACTACAGCCAAGGTGTTCCCCAAAACTACAAGGAAGCATTGAAGTGGTTTCGCCTCTCTGCTGATCAAGGGAATGCTCGTGCTCAAGGCCAACTCGGCTTAATTTACAACTCAGGCCAAGGTGTTTCTCCTAATTATAAGGAAGCCGCGAAATGGCTTCGACTCGCTGCGTTCCAAGGGAATGCCATCTCTCAGAGCTACCTCGGCGAGCTGTACTATACTGGCCAAGGTGTTCCTCAGGACCACAAGGAAGCTGTGAAATGGTTTCGTCTATCGGCTGATCAGAGCTTTAGTAAAGGGCAGTCTAACCTCGGCTTGATGTATAACACCGGCCAAGGTGTTCCATTGGATTATAAGGAGGCATTTAAATGGTATCGCCTCGCAGCTGACCAAGGATATGTTATCGCTCAGTTTAATCTGGGCTTGATGTATGCAAACGGCCAAGGTGTTCCTCAGAATTACAAGGAAGCCGTAAAGTGGTTTCGCTTTGCGGCTGATCATGGATATACTACTGCTCAAAACCGCCTAGGTAGTATGTACGGGAAAGGCCAAGGTGTTTCTCAAGACTACAAGGAAGCCTTAAAATGGTTTAGTCTCGCGGCTGATCAGGGTGATGCCTCAGCTCAGGGCAACCTTGGCGTAAGCTATGAATACGGCGATGGAGTAGAATCAAATGCTGTTATAGCCTACGCGCTCTACAACCTTTCTGCTAATGCGAATCGTGCCAGAGTAGCCAAGACAATGTCGGCTAAGGAAATTGAAGTAGCACAGAACTTGACTCGAGAATTCACAAAACAAGGAAACCTGCTGAAAGCGTTGGATAAGTATATAAACGAACCACGACGATGAACGAAATAAAAAATTAAACTTGGGGTATCAAGTACAACACTGGGCGGTTTCAATTAGCAAGCGCAACACTGGGTTAATTTCAGCGAACTGCAATCGAAAGCGGACGGATTTGCATTCAGTGTTTTTTCAGTGAAATAGGAAAAAAGACATGGCGTTTATCAAATATACCGATCCGCAACCAATAACTCAGGTAACCTTATGTCTTCAGCAAGCATGTGACGACTACCGTACTTTTATTACGAATATCCTTAAACCTGCCAAGGACGACTTAGAGCCTAGGGTCAGCGAAAACAAGGTTGCGCTCCACCAAGTGTTCGGCGCGAACTTGATTTTGGCTCACAGTGTGGACTATTTGCGGGCTGTGAGATCTGCAGATGGGATAGAAGAAACGCGTAAGGAGCTAGTGACAACTTTCGATGAGAAGTTTTCAGTACCAGGTGAGTATCTCCGTAGACGAAAAATGGAACTAGCCGACGCGATCAACAATGCCGTAAAACATATTAGAATTGACCCCATTCGATATAAGCACTTAAGCGATCGCTACGGGCAAATCTCGTTTCAGAGCCTGTTGGAGGATGAGGGACGGGTCATGTGCCATCTTGATGACTACCGCTTCGACTACTGCCGGGTAGTGCTTCTACCAGCGCTAAGGGCGTTGTCGTACTGGGAATTTAATAGTACAGAAGAAGTCCTTGAATTCGCTAGGGGCGGCTTCGCGGTTATAGAAACGTTGCATCATCCTGATATTTTTGACTACGACGACCCTTCGATGGCAATCGATCAGATGATAGAACTCTGTTCTTCTCCATGTAAAAACTGCGAAGAGGAAGCTGATGAGTGCCGCTGCTCGCGGTACGTTTTTGCAGGAGAGTACGGCCGATTTGAGCCGCTTAATACGGCCTCAGAGAGTGAGTTAGAATATTTAATGAATCACATATCTCCCTCATACAGCCGTGCATAGGGGTTTTTAAGACGCTTGAATATTTTTTCTATCTTGATTCGTTAAAAGTTGTATATAATTAATATTTACGCACTTAAGCCTAGTTCGTGGTGGTAATAGTGGGAACAGTATCTTGTTTCGACTTTCACGAATTTTGCTAGAAAAAGGATGTTATGAACTTGATTATTGGATTTAAACGTGTAAGCGTTGTAGTTTGGTCTGTACTTGCACTTGGGGGCTTAGCCTTAGGATTCGGAGGCTTCTATGAATGGTATTTCTCTAATAATTCATTTGCCTTATTTGCTGGACTCGGTCTTCTTTTCTCCCCAGTTCTGACTTTTTTCTTGCACAAAGTAACCTGCTGGCTAATAGATGGGTTCACTTCAGCTAACGTTAAGGGTGGATGATTACAGATCACCAATAAGTGTGGCGCCAATACGAGGTTTCAGGTGCAACGTAACGTAAAACAGGTTAATGCCTAGGCAGACCTGTCAGGTTGAGGTCATATGCGCTCATGCGAAGGCGAAAAAAAATGCCAAAATCAGCCGTATCCTGACTCATTTGACATCAAATTGAAGTGTAGCCCATCCTGACGAGCGACGCGGATTCGACTTACATCAACGTAAAAATCGCTATACCTAACGGCTGATGCCATGGCCTCGCCCACGCTCCCGGCCAAGCTCTTTCTGTTTCTCCTGGCTCAGTGTCGCCGTGACGCGCTCGATGCGCTTGCGCTCTACGGTGAAGTCCTGCAGCCGCTCCTTGATTGGCGCGCATTTGGCGAGCGCGGCCGCGGCCTTGGTTGCATGTTCTTTGCGGATCGCATCAAGGCGATATTGAAAGGTGGCGTTGTCGGCAGTCGTTGCCTCCTGCTCTGCCCTGGCGCGTGAAGCCACGGCGCCCGCCCATGCCGCCCTGGTCATCTCCAGTTCGACTTTCCTTGCATCCCACTCCCGCCCTGCCTTTCTATTGAAAAAGCCTTCCGGCCGGCCGCTCCTCGCATGCTGTGACAACGCACGCACGGCCTGCTCCTGCTGGTAGTCGTAGGTGTCCGAAGTCAACGTGCTGTAGCCAGCGGCGAATGGAATGTACTTTTCGCCTCTCGCCATGGCTGCGGCATTGATCGCCTCGCGCCGGCGGTGGGCGTCGCGTACCGATAGCTGCCGGCTGGCGCCGTCCTCGTCGAATGGCGTGGCGTCCCGACCGGCCAGCGTCACGGCGTCGATCAGCTTGCGCTCCACCTGGTCGATTTTGTGAAGCTGGCCAGACAGGGTTTTCATGTCGCCGGCAACGATAGCTTGCTCTGCCCGCTGGAACAAGGCCCGGTCATCGACACTGAGCTGGTTTGCCTTCGGCCTGGCAGCGGGTGCCTCCGCCTTCGGGGCGAATTGCATCAACGAAGCAAGCGTCGTCTCCACATTCTCCCGCACCCGGGCCATGGCGATGGCGTGCTGCGCCGGCGTCAGACCGGCCGCATGCACTTTTTTCTCAAGCTCGGCAACCACGCTCTGCCGCAGCCGCTCTTGCTCTTTCGCGTCCTTGGCTAGTGCAGCGATTTTGGCGATGTTGTCCGGATGGAAGCGCGACAGCGGATTACTGCCTGCAGGAAGCGCTGCTTGCCTGGTCGCGTCGGCCTGCGCCTGGCGCTGCAATGCCTGACGCTGCAATTCGACCTGGTGCGCTTTGGCAATGGCTTCTAGCCGCGCGGTGGCTCGGGCAACTTCCGGGATAACGCGTCCAAGCTCTGCACCAAGGGTTTGAGCAATGCTCTCAACGTGTCGGCCGTGCCGGTGCTCGTGGGCGGCTTTTGCAACTCGGCCAGGATCGCGCTCAGCAGCGTTTGCGAGGCCAATAGCTGTGCCGAGATATTCTCTTGCTGTGAGGCGATGCCTTTGTGCTGCTTTGATATGTTCAGTAGCGCGGCCGCTGTCTGCGCTTGCTGCTGTGAAATTTGCTCCAATACGTTCAAAAGCCGTGGATCTGATGCGCTCATGTTCTGCCTCTTGTTGGATTGCTAAATCGAGGGCGTGCCGGGCCTGGCGCTGGGCCATGGCCGCGCTCAGATCGCCGCTCAGGTCGATCAGACTGGATACCTCATGCTGCGCCCGCTCCAGCGCGCCTTCGGCGGCGCGCCGGGCCAGCAAGGCGCCCACGTCTTGTTCTGCCATGCCCATGACACGCGAGGCGCCGATATGCATTTCTGCCTGGCGTGCGATGCCCTGCGCTTTCAGGCTGCGATGATCGACCCGGCCATGCTGGCCGTGCCGCTCCAGGTGGCGGTTTTGCACGTCGGCCCAGCGCTGACGCGTGGCCTGCAGGCGTTCTTCCGTTCCGGCGCTGTCCTTGCGGCATCCGCCCTTCTCTGGCGTCTTGGAGTTGTACCGCTTGAAATACTGCTCCGGGTCGCGGTCGATGCCGTCTATCGTGCGCTCGGAATACATGATGTGGGCGTGTGGCTGCTCGCCTTTTTCAAGCGCGGCGTCGGGCGTATGGATCGCCCATTGATAGGCGTGTTTGTCGCCGATCTCCTGGCCGATGAAGTCTTCGACCAGCGCCCGCCGTTGTTCCGGCGTCAGTTCGCGGGGAAGGGCTACTTCGATTTCGCGATAAGTGGCACCGTTCACCCGCTCGTATTCGTCGGCAGCGGTCCAGAGATGAGCCGGATTATGCGCGGACCATTCTGGCATGTTGCCGTATGCAGTTGCTTCGAGGTCTTCGTAGCGCTCGCTACCGCTGTACTTTCCCTCGCGGGAAATGTACGCGGCGTGCGCACCGGCCTTGCCTTTGCCGCCGACTTTGACTGTGCAGTGGTATGACGCCATTGACCTTGCCTTTGACTTTCCCCGAAGGGGCGCACGTTTCTCGCAGAGAAACAACTAAGTGCGCCTTCTCTCTGTTCCATCGAGAAGGATACCACACCGCTAGCGCCTCGGTTCTCTGCTAAGATTAACTTCAAGTAACCAACACAACGAAAGACAACACCATGGAAAACGATAGCTGGCTGAAGGACCGCGTGGCATTCCTCAAGGGCTTAAAGTCGCGCACGGATCAACAGGAATTGATTGTGCTGCTGGCCGAAAATAAAGCCAGAACAGCACTGGACGAAAAGAAGCTTGCGGTATTAGTAAAAGCTGAGAAAGCCAGCATTCGGGCCAGCAAAGCACGCCAGCAGGCTTCTAAATTAATCAATTCAGAGAAGAAGACGATTGCTGATGCAGCAAAAAAGGCACGTACG
>CANFGA010000169.1 GCA_947446335.1 Oxalobacteraceae bacterium
GGCGCGCGGCATCTTCGTCAGTGCCGCACTGGCGCGCTGCCAGCAAGGCTGGCAATGCAATATCGAGTGCATGCGGAAAACCGGCCTGGGCCTGGCCCAGCGCGCCGCCGACGCCATGCTCGCGGCGCACCCGTTCGCCGTTGTTGCCGGTGCAAACAGGCGCATGGCGATCCTTGATGCGCGCCAGAGCACCGGCGCGCGCCGCCACCGCCTGCGGACAGAGACTCTGGCTCTGACCCTGGGCCGCCGCCGTCACCAGCAAGCCCAGCGCCCAGATCGCGCCGCGGTGGGTATTGACGCCGCCGGTCGCATCCAGCATCGCCAGTTCGCCGCTGCGCCCGATCGCGCCTATCGTCTCGCGCAAACACCGGGGATGCTTGTTGCCGTGATCGCTCCCGGCCTGCGCCATCGCCAGAAAGGTCGGATGCAAGGCCCAGGCCGAATGGCACATCAAGTCCCAGCTCAGATCGCGGTGCGCGCCGCGGCTGCGCAAGTCGACCAGGCCGGGCTTGGGTGTGAGCGTCACTTCATCGATCAAGGCCGCCACCGCCAGATCGGCTAGGCGCCGGCACCAGGCCATCGTGGCCGGCACAGTTGACTGAGATTGCCCGACACGCTCGATCAGGTCCAGATCGGCTGTCGTCATCACCAGCTCCTGAACTTGGCTGGCGGGTCGTACAAGCCATCGGACCAGGCCACCAGATCGGCCACGCTCTTGGCCGCCAGCAAAGAACGATTGGCCTGCAGCCGATCGACGCCCATGTCTTCGGGAAAGGCAACCAGGCCATCCTGGCGCAGTTTTCTGGTCATCGCCGGGTCGTGTTTCAAGCCGATCGGCGTCACGCCCGCGACGGCGGCGATCATCGCCTTGCGCTGTTCCAAGGAATCGGCCTTGTACAGATAGGCAATGCCTTCCTCGGTCAGCACATGGGTCACATCGTCGCCATAGATCATCACCGGCGCCAGCGGCATCCCCGAATCGCGCCCGACCGCGACCGCGTCCAGCGTCTCGACAATCGTCGGCTGGCCCGCGCCCTGGAAGGTTTCCACCGATTGCACGACCAGCTTCTTGCCGCGCGCCAAAGGATCGTCGACTTCGATCAAGTCCAGCCAGGCCGGGGTGGCATGGCGCCGACCGCGCGGATCGTGGCCCATGTTGGGCGCGCCGCCAAAACCGGTCAAGCGCCCGCGCGTCACAGTCGACGAATTGCCCACCCCATCCATTTGCAGGGTCGAGCCGATGAACAGATCGACCGCATACTGGCCGGCCAGCTGACACAGCGCGCGGTTCGAACGCATTGAACCGTCGCGCCCGGTGAAGAAGATATCGGGGCGCGCCGCGACATAGTTTTCCATCCCCAGTTCGCCGCCAAAGCAATGGATGCTCTCGACCCAGCCGCTTTCGATCGCAGGAATCATCGTCGGATGCGGGTTCAGCGTCCAGTTGCGGCAAATCTTGCCCTTCAAGCCCAGTTGCTGGCCGTAGGTCGGGAGTATCAATTCGATCGCCGCCGTGTTGAAGCCGATCCCGTGATTGAGCGACTGAACCTGGTGGCGCTCGTAGACCCCGCGGATCGCCATCATCGCCATCAGGATGTGAAGCGGCTTGATCAGGCGCGGATCGCGCGTGAACAGCGGCTCCAAAAAGAAAGGTTGGTCCGACTGGACCACGAAATCGACCCATGAGCCAGGGATGTCGACGCGCGGCAAGTCGGTCACATCGTCGACGATTTCATTGACCTGGGCGATCACGATGCCGTCGCGAAAGGCGGCGGCCTCGACCAGGGTCGGCGTATCTTCGGTGCTGGCGCCGGTGTACAGATTGCCCTGGCGGTCGGCCTTGAAGCCGGCGACCAGCACCACGTTCGGGCTCAAGTCGACGAACAGACGCGCATACAGTTCGACATAGGTATGGATCGCGCCCATTTCCAGCAAGCCATCTTGCAAAAACTGGGAAATGCGCAAGCTCTGGCCACCGGCAAAGGCGAAATCGAGTTTGCGCGCGATGCCGCGCTCGAACAGATCGAGATGCTCGGGCAGGCTGACGCTGGGCATGATCATGTGCAGATGGTTGACCTTGGCGCTGTCGACCTGGACCAGCGCGCGCGCCAGGAAATCGGCCTGCTTCTGGTTATTGCCTTCCAGCACCACCCGGTCGCCCGGCGCGATCAACAGTTCGAGCGCCGCGACGATGCTGTCGCTGCGCAGCACCGAGCCGCTGGCCAGGTCGCGCACCAGCGCCAGGCGGCGATTCTTCTCGGTCTTGCGCTTGTTCCATTGCGTCGCCGCTGGCGTCTGTGCTTGTTGCTGGGGGCTGAGGGGCATGCAATCTCCGGCTATTGAATCATCGTGAATTGCAAGATAGAATCATTCGCCCAGCACTTCAATCAACCCAGCAGGCGATTCATTACCTTGAAGTTAATGAATTCACGCGATAAAAAATACGAAGACGACTCCATGGCCCTCGATGATGCAATCACGCTGAAAAAGCTGGAAGTCTTTCTCGCCTTCATGGCGATGGGTAACATGGCGCGCGTGGCCGAAGCGCTCGAACAAAGCACGGTCAGCGTGCATCGCGCACTGCATTCGCTCGAAGAGGCGTTGCACTGTCCGCTCTTCAAGCGCGAGGGGCGATCATTGATCCCGCTGCAAAGCGCCTACATCTTCGTCGACTACGCAAAGCGATCGATCAATGAATGCGAGGAAGGCGTGCGCAAGGTGCGCGAGGCGGCCGGTTTCAACGCCACCCGGCTGAAGATAGGCTCGCTCTATTCGCTGACGCTGCGCTGCATTCCGCAACTGATGATCGGGCTCAAGTCGCGCCGCCCCGAGCTCGATCTGGACTTGACGCTGGGCTCGAATCGGGAATTGCTGAAAAGCCTGGCCGATGGACAGCTCGATGCGATCGTCATCGGTTTGCATAGCGACAACAACGATCGCGCGCTCATTTCGGTGCCGCTGTTCTACGATGACGTCTATCTGGCCGCGCCGCTGGCCTCGCCTCTTGCCAGCTGCGCCAGGGTCGATCTGGCCGATGTGCGCGACGAAAAATTCGTCACGCTGACCGAAGGCTATGCGACCTCGGAAGACTTCGAATATTGCTTTCAAAAAGCCGGCTTTCGGCCCGGCATCGTGATGCGGGTCAAGGATATTTTTTCGCTGATCAACCTGATCAGCGCCGGCATGGGCTACAGCCTGCTGCCGGGACGGATCGCCGAATTCAGCCCGCGCATCGAACTGATTCCGCTGCATGAAAAATACGCGACGCGCCAGTTGATCACGCTATTGATCCTGAAAAGCCGCGAGCGCGACCCGAACTTGCTGGCGCTGGCCGCCGAGTGCCGCGTGGCCGGACGCAGCGGCGCCAGCCAGTACACCGTGCCGCCGCGTTCGCTCTAATGGCTTGAGTTCGAGGCGGGCGCCACCGGTGCTGCAGATTTCGACGGTTCAGCAAACGCCACCGGCAAGCGCTCTAACTGGGCGCGCGCCAGCGTCGCATACAGCGGCGGGCTCATGATGCGCGAAATCGTGCTCGCTACCAGAGCGCAAGCCATCAGGCTCAGCACCATCGCATGGCCATCGACCATTTCCATCACGATGATGAACGAGGTCAAAGGCGCCTGCGTGGCCGCCGCCAGAAAGCCGGCCATCCCGAGCGCGATCAGCGTGGGTGCATGCGGAAAATGCATCAGCATCGCGATGTCGTTACCCAAGGCGGCACCGATCGACAACGACGGCGCGAAGATGCCAGCGGGCACGCCCGACCAGGCGGTGAGCCAGGTCGCGATGAATTTCAGGAAGAAAAATATCGACGGCACGACAGCCGTTCCTTCGACCATATGGCGCGTGTAGATTGACCCGCTGCCAAACGTATCGCCATTGCTGACGAGGCCGATCACTGCCACCGCCAGGCCACAGCCGGCGGCGAACAGCACCGGGCGGCGCAGCCGCAGGCGGCTCCAGCGATCGCGCGCATTGCCATTCAAGGAATGCACCATCAGGCGCGAAAAAAGGCCGCCGGCCAGACCGCAGCACAATGCCACCACCATGCCCGGCAAGATGAGTGAAAAATCGATCGCCTGGGCCCGGATCACGCCGAAATAAGTGGCATTGCCATCCAGCGAGACCGCGATCAATCCGGCCAGCACGATGCACGACATGATCAAGCCGCTGTTGCGCTGCTCGGGCGTGCGCGACAATTCCTCGATCGCGAACATGACGCCGGCCAGCGGCGTATTGAATGCCGCCGCGATGCCGGCCGCGCCGCCAGCCACCAGCAAGCCATGGTCGCTGACCGCGGCGTTTTTCGGCAGCCAGCGCCGCACCGACAGCATCACGCCGGCGGCAACCTGCACCGACGGCCCCTCGCGCCCGAGCGACAGCCCGGCCAGCAAACCCCAGCTGGTCAGAACGATCTTGGCAGCGCTCAGCTTGAGCGACACAAACAGGGAGCGATGCTCGGGAGATACCAGAGGGTCGAGCGTGGCCATCACTTGCGGTATGCCCGAGCCACCCGCGCCGGCCACATGACGCCGCGTCAGCCAGACGATGACACCCGCGCACAAAGGCGTCCACAGCAGTGGACTCCACCAGGCCAGCGTGCGCATGCCGGAAAACAGATCAAACGCATGCTCGGACATCCAGGTGAAGCCGACCACGACCAGGCCAGATAACGCAGCAAAAAGCACCACCAAGGTGCGCGTGAGCCATGTGCGCCAATCGGTCAATTCTTTTTCAAAGCCCGCCTTCAAATGGTGTTCGTGCTGCTGCATCGTGATGATCTCCGCGCAGGCGTCACGATGTTTCAAACCGCCGGCGCTTGCCATGACATTGTGATTGAAAGGGCCGGCGAAACCGGCCCGGACTGAATTATAAAGCAACGTCTTGGAGCACTCGATAGCGTCAGGTGCGCGATCCGGATAAAAAATCCGTCAAAAATGATTACCAGAAACAACTATTTTCCATTAGGATGCAAAATCTTCCTGCCACTGCCATCTCACAAAGGTGTTCATCATGTTTTCGTCACTGCGCACGCGCCTGATCGCGATCTGCGTTTTTGTCATTGTCATCGCCATGCTGGTCGTCGTGGCCGCCAATTATTTTACAATCAGGCAACATACATTAAGCGCCATCAATAGCCAGATGCAGCAATTGTCGGCCAGTCACGCCGCCGGCATCGCGGACTGGGTCAGTTCCAAGCGCGCGGTCGTCAAATCGATCACGCTCAACATCGATGCCCAGGACCCGTTGCCATTGCTGAAAGCAGCCGATCGGGCCGGCACCTTCGACAATGCCTACATCGGTTACGCCGACAAGCGCGCTGCATTTTCCAGGCCAGAGGGAATTCCAGCCGATTACGATCCGACCGGTCGGCCCTGGTACACGGCAGCGGCGCAAAGCGGCAAGCCGGTGCTGACGGCGCCCTACACCGATGCCGGCACCGGCAAACTCGTGGTCACCTTCGCCGAACCGGTCACCGTGCAAGGCATCCTGAAAGGCGTCGCTGGCGCCGACGTGCTGCTCGATAACGTGGTCAAGACCGTCGTTGCGATCAAGCCGACGCCGCACAGCTTTGCGTTCTTGATCGACGGCAAAGGCCAAATCATCGCCCATCCGAATCCGGCCATGACGATGAAGCCAGTGTCGCAGCTGAACTCGGCATTGACACTCGACAAGTTGGCAGCGATGGTGGATGCTGCTCAAGACGAATCGGTACAATTCGACGGGCGCGATGCGATGCTGGATATCGAAAAGATCGAAGGGACCGACTGGCTGCTGGTCATCGCCCTCGATGCTTCGGAAGCAACGCAAGCGCTGACATCGCTGCTGAGCACCTCGGGCGTGACTGCATTGCTGGCGATGGCGCTGGCCGCGCTGCTGCTCACTGCAATGGTCGCCAGAGCGCTGAAGCGGCTGCAAACAGCGCGCGATGCGATGGAAGACATCGCTTCCGGCAACGGCGATCTGACGCGACGCCTGGATCAGAATGGCTCGGACGAACTGGCGCAGATCGGCAGCGCCTTCAATCGCTTCATAGCAAAAATCGGCGCGATGCTCGTTGAAGTGCGCGCTGCCAGCGACATGGTCAAGGTGGCGGCCCAGGAAATTGCCAGCGGCAATCTCGATCTGTCCAACCGGACCGAACAGCAAGCGAGTGCGCTGGAAGAAACCGCCGCCTCGATGGAAGAGTTGACCTCGACCGTCAAGCAAGCCGAAGACAACGTGCACCAGGCCAACTTGTTGGCAGGCTCGGCTTCCGAGATGACGCGAAAAGGCAGCGCTGTCGTGTCACAAGTGATCACGACGATGGGCGCGATCAATGCCTCGTCGAAAAAAATCGTCGACATCATCAGCGTCATCGATGGCATTGCCTTCCAAACCAATATCCTGGCGCTCAATGCGGCGGTGGAAGCGGCCAGAGCCGGCGAACAGGGGCGCGGCTTTGCCGTCGTGGCGACCGAAGTGCGCAATCTGGCGCAACGCTCGGCCGCAGCGGCCAAGGAAATCAAGATCCTGATCGACAACTCGGTCGACTCGGTCGAGGCTGGCAGTGCGCTGGTGGATCAGGCCGGCAACGCGATGAATGACGTGGCCACCGGCATCAGGCAAGTCGCCGAGATCATGAGCGAAATTGCTCTTGCCGGACGCGAGCAACGCGTCGGAATCGAACAGATCAACCAGGCCGTGGCGCAAATGGACCAGGTGACGCAGCAAAATGCGGCCCTGGTCGAACAGGCAGCGGCCGCCGCCGACAGCTTGCAAGATCAAGCCACCGGCCTGACCCAGATCATTTCGGTGTTCAAGCTCGACGAGTCTGCGCGGCGCTAGATCAGAAGTTCAA
>CANFGA010000170.1 GCA_947446335.1 Oxalobacteraceae bacterium
GAACACGCGCCAGGCGACGAACAGCAGCACGAAGGCGAACACGATGGTCAAAGGCCGGTTTGGCGTGCGCTGCGCCAGCCACAGGCCGAGCGGCGAGCACAGGATGCCGGTGCCCGAGATCAGGAGCGCTGCCTTGTAGCGCACCGTGCCTGCTTGCAAGCCCATTGCGGCGCCCAAGGTGGCCGCCAGGCCGACCGCGAGCAGACCGATCGGCCCGGCTTCGGCCATGTTCAGACCCGCGCCAAACACCAGGAGCGGCACGGCCAGGATGCCGCCGCCGGCGCCGGTCAGCGCCAGGATGATGCCGACCGTAAAACCCAGCAGCAGTATTGTTGTCATGGCTACAGATCTTCCAGTTCCGGCTTGGCCAGCCACTCGCGGCCCTTGAGCATGGCTTTCCAGTACAGCGGCGGCAGTATGCGTTCCTTGAGCAGCCAGGCCAGGCGCGAAGGCTTGGTGCCATCGATCAGCCAGGATGGAAAGCTGGGCGCGACCTTGCCGCCATAGATGAATTCGGCCAACACGATCTTGCCGCGCTCGACCGTCAACGGACATGAGCCATAGCCGTCGTACTGCGCACTGCCCTTGACCTTGCCGAGCGCTACCAGCACATTGTGCGCGACCACCGGCGCCTGCTTGCGCGCCGCCGCAGCAGTCTTGGCATTGCTGCTGTTGATGACATCGCCCAGCGCGTGGATGTTCTCGTATTGCTTGTGGCGCAGCGTGGCGGGATCGACAGCTATCCAGCCTGCGGCATCGGCCAGCGGGCTCACGCGGATGAAGTCTGGCGCGACCTGCGGTGGCACCACGTGCAGCATGTCGAAGCTGCGCGTGACGATTTCCTTGCTGCCGTCCAGGTTGGTTCGGCTGAAGGTCGCCATCTTGCGCGGACCATCGACCTTGACCAGGGTGTGGCTGAAATCGAGCTTGATGCCATAGCTGCGCACGTATTCCATCAGCGCCGGCACATAGTCGACCACGCCGAACAGCACTGCGCCCGCGTTGCAAAATTCGATCTCGATCTGGTCCAGCACACCGGTGCGTTTCCAATGGTCGGCCGACAGATACATCGCCTTTTGCGGCGCGCCGGCGCACTTGATCGGCATAGTCGGCTGCGTGAAGATCGCGCGTCCGCTTTTCAATTGCTGCACCAGTTGCCAGGTGTAAGGCGCCAGGTGGTACAGATAGTTGGAGGTGACGCCATTGCGTCCCAGCGTTTCGGACAAGCCCTCGATGGCGCCCCAGTTCAGCTTCAGGCCCGGGCAGACCACCAGTTGCTGGTATTTGACGACGCGGCAACCATCGAGGATCACCGTATTGCGCTCCGGCTCGAACGCCGCCACGGCCGACTTGATCCAGTGCACGCCGCGCGGAATCAGGGACGCCATCGTGCGCGCCGTGCTGGCCGCATCGAACACGCCGCCGCCGACCAGGGTCCAGCCGGGCTGGTAGTAATGGATGTCGGCCGGATCGATGATCGCGATGTCCAGACTTGGCCAGCGCGCCAGCAGACTCGCTGCGGTGGCGATACCAGCCGCGCCGCCGCCGATGATCAGCACCGCATGTTCGGCCTCGGCCACGTCAGTCAATTCTGCCGGCGTGCGGCCATGGTTTGCCAGGCGCCGGATCACGCCCTTCAGGTCGAAGCCGGCGTTTTTGGCGCTGTCGAGCAATTGCGGCAGCGGCTGCGAATTGGCCGACGACAAGGCCCACATCGTCGTCGAACGCATTCCTGTGCGGCAATATGCCAGCACCGGCTTGGGCAGGCGGTTGAACAACTGGCCGAATGCCACGCCTTGCTCATCGCTGACCTTGCCCGACTCTGCCGGCAGATAATGGGCTTCGATGCCGGCGGCCTGCGCGGCAAAGGCGATCTCGGCAAAGAGCGGCTGGTCGCTGCCTTCGCCATCGGGACGATTGCAGATGATGGCGCGGTAACCGGCCTGCTTCAACTCGGCGATGTCGGCCGTGGTGATTTGCGGCGTGACCGACAGTTCCGGCATCAATTGGCGAATATCCATGGTGTCTCCGTATTGTTGCAAGGTGAATCAGGCTGCGTTGAGCGGAATTTTCAGGTAGCGCACGCCATTGTCTTCAGGCTCCGGCAAGTGGCCGGCGCGCATGTTCACCTGCACCGAAGGCAAGATCAAGGTTGGCATCTCCAGCGTCGCATCGCGCTTGTTGCGCATCGCCACAAAACCGGCTTCGGTGATGCCGTTGCGCACGTGAATGTTGTGTGCGCGCTCGTCGGCCACGGTGCTGACGAATTGCACTTCGCGCCCGCCCGGCAGGTAGTCGTGACACATGTAGAGCCTGGTATCGGCTGGCAAGCTCAAGACCTTGTTGATCGAGTGAAACAGCGTGTGTGCATCGCCGCCGGGAAAATCGCAGCGCGCGGTGCCATAGTCGGGCATGAACAGCGTGTCGCCGACAAACGCCATCATCTGTTGCTGATCGTTGACGACATAGGTCATGCAAGCGGGCGTGTGGCCTGGGGTGTGCATCGCACGGCACGGTACGGTGCCGATCGCAAACGCTTCCTCATCGCCAAACAGATGATCGAACTGGCTACCGTCGCGCGCCATCTCGGCGCCGGCATTGAACAGCTTGCCGAACACGCGCTGCACGGTCGTGATCTGCTGGCCGATGCCGATCTGGCCGCCCAATTGCTCCTTCAGATAAGGCGCGGCCGACAGATGGTCCGCGTGGACGTGGGTTTCCAATATCCATTGCACCTTGGCGCCGAGTTCGCGCACCCGTGCAATCAATTTGTCGGCGCTGGCGGTGCTGGTGTGGCCGGATTTCGGATCGTAGTCGAGCACGCTGTCGATCAATGCGCATTGCCCGCTGGTCGTATCGAGCACCAGATAGCTGACGGTCCAGGTGACGGGGTCAAAAAAACCTTCGACCTGAGTGTGTGCAATCGTTGTCATGATGGTTGATCTCCTGAGAGTGCGGTCTGTGTATGCCGGCATGAATTGAGCAAATTGCTTTCTTATAGCCTCAATTGCAATAACCATGCCAATAAATCCACTGGGTGAAATTTTTTGCAAGTAATTGATTTCATGCTGATTTTTTCGATACAGCGGTGTGATTGCCGGTAGTCATGCTGTCACTTGACTGCCAATGGCAGTATTGTTGGCATAAATGGCAGTCCTGTGGCAAAGTGACTGTCTTGCCAGGAGCTGCCATGACTATCAAAATCCCCGTTGAAATGATTGTCGAAGCTTCGATCGCTGCCGCCGTGCCGCTGCAATCGCCGCAGGTCCAGGCGCTGGTTTCCTTCCTCGAACACGAAGCCGACCCGATGATCGTGCTCGATCCCGAGTACAACATCCTGGCCGCCAATACCGCCTATCAGCGTCAGTTTGCCAGCGTCGACAAGCCGTATATCGGCCACAAGTGTTACCGCATCTCGCACCACTACGATGTTCCGTGCGATCAGGCCGGTGAACATTGCCCGATGAAAAAGGCGCAAGAGTTGCGCGGGCCGGACCGGGTCTTGCACATCCACCACACGCCGCGCGGGCCCGAGCATGTCGAAGTCGAATTGCGTCCCATCTTCGATGAAGATGGCGCGATCACCGCCTATGTAGAGCGGCTCGCCGTCGTGCGCAGCGCCTCTGCCCGGCCCAGCGGTGATGGCCTGGTTGGGCGCTCGCCGGCATTCAACCAGGCGTTGTCGGCGCTGCAGCGGGTGGCACCGTCGATGCTGCCGGTATTGCTGCTGGGCGAATCGGGCACCGGCAAGGAATTGTTTGCGCGCGCCGTGCATGAGGCGAGCGGGCGCGCCAACGGCCCATTCGTGGTCGTCGATTGCTCCGGCTTGACCGAGACGCTGTTCGAAAGCGAATTGTTTGGCCATGAAAAAGGCGCGTTCACCGGCGCCACCGCGCGCAAACCGGGGCTGGTCGAAACGGCGCAGGGCGGCACGCTGTTCCTGGACGAAATCGGCGATGTGCCGCTGGGGATGCAGGTGAAGCTGTTGCGCCTGATCGAGTCCGGCACCTATCGCCGCGTGGGCAGCATCGACACCTTGCACGCCAATTTCCGGCTGGTGGCGGCGACCCACAAGTCGCTCGAAAAGATGATGATCGACGGCGCTTTTCGCAGCGACTTGTATTACCGGATCAGCGCCTTTCCGATCCAGTTGCCGGCGCTGCGCCAGCGCGGCGAGGATATCGCCTTGCTCGTTCATTCGTTCTTGCAGCGCACCATCCCTGGCCAGCGCCGCTACACCATCGAACCACAAGCGCTGTTGCAATTGCAGCAGCGCGCGTGGCCGGGCAATATCCGCGAATTGCGCAATGTGCTCGATCGTGCACGCCTGTTTGCCGACGATGGCGTGATTCGCTGCATCCATTTGTCGTCGGCGCTGGATCAGCCTGCATCGTTGCCGGCAGCAGCGCCTGCTGCTGTAGCTCTGTCGACACAGGCGATCGCCGCTTTTGCCGGCACCCGCAGCGAACTGGCACACGAGCTCGGCATCAGCGAGCGCACGCTGTACCGGCGCCTGAAAAAACAGGGCCTGGCTTGATGTTTCGTTGGCCATGGACTGCCATGGCTGGCAGCCATGTGGTTCTTGAAAAATAGAATGCCGGAATTTCAAGCCATTGATTAAATTGAATTTTTATTCAATATCGTCAGCCGATCGAGCCGGAAGCCACGCCATGCGTGTTATTGTGTGATGCCAGTCGTGCCATTGCGGTCATCGGCCGCTGCATGACGGGTCTGAAGCAGTGTCTAAAGTTGCGCCATGCGATACCTCAGCCCATGGCGCAATGATTGATGGGCCAACCCGATTCCAGGCTTCCCGCGCGGGAAGCCTTTTTTACTTGAAAGTACTGTCATCATGTTCGACAAGCAGTTGTACCGGTTGCGCCATTTGAGATTGGCTT
Organism: Oxalobacteraceae bacterium; assembly: GCA_947446335.1. Taxonomy (GTDB): domain Bacteria; phylum Pseudomonadota; class Gammaproteobacteria; order Burkholderiales; family Burkholderiaceae_D; genus Janthinobacterium. Next base: position 4,899 of record CANFGA010000170.1, read on the forward strand.
CGCTGACCGAAGGAATCACGCTGCTGCTCTTGTTGCTGGTCGCCGTGCCCTTGAAATGGCTGGCTGATTGGCCGCTGGCGGTGTCCATCATCGGGCCGTTGCATGGGTTCTCTTTCATCATTTATGGCGCCATGGTGTTGTGGGCCTTGCTCTGGCGCCGGGTCACGCTGGTCGAAGCGGTGCAACTGGGCGCGGCCTCTTTCATTCCCTTCGGTGCTTTCATGGTCGACAGCCTGTTTCGACGCAAGCCGCAGCTTGTCAGCCTGAGCAAGTGAGCCGCAAGCGGCGGCCCCGCGCCGCCAGATGATGCGCCGTCGAGACGGCAATCCCTTCCCCATTCTCCATCCGATATCGCATTGGCAGTCACCATGGCAGTCAATATGGCAGTCATTGTGACTGCCATGCTGTCACAGCATTGCGTGGCAAATCATTCAACCCATTGTTTTAAAACAAAGTATTAAAAATTAACTTCTTGGCATGAAACCTGCAATGGTGTTCGGCATGACCCCTGCCGACCGCCGCCTGCTGCGCCAACTGATCATCGCCGTGCTGATCAAGATCATCGTCTTGACCGCGCTGTGGTGGCTGTTCGTGCGCGACGAGCGCGTCAACGTCGATGGCGACGGCGTCGCCGACAGGTTCAACAGCACAACTTCATCTCAAGGAGCAGCAAAGTGATTTCAGAACAATTGGTGGACTTGTCGCGGCTGCAATTTGCCGCCACGGCGCTGTACCACTTTCTTTTCGTGCCGCTCACCGTGGGCATGGTGTGGTTGCTGGTGATCATGGAAAGCGTCTATGTGATGACCGGCAAGGTGATCTGGAAGGACATGACCCGCTTCTGGGGCAAGCTGTTCGGGATCAACTTCGCGCTCGGCGTGACCACCGGCATCACGCTCGAATTCCAGTTCGGCACCAACTGGGCGTATTACTCGCATTATGTGGGCGACATCTTTGGCGCGCCGCTGGCGATCGAGGGCATGATGGCGTTCTTCCTCGAATCGACGATGATCGGCCTGTTCTTCTTCGGCTGGAACCGCCTGAGCCGACCACAGCATCTGTTGGTGACACTGTTGATGGCGATCGGCACCAACTTGTCGGCGCTGTGGATCCTGATCGCCAATGGCTGGATGCAAAATCCGGTCGGCTCCGAATTCAGCTACCTGACGATGCGCATGGAAATGGTCGATTTCTGGGCCGTGGTCTTCAATCCGGTGGCGCAAGCGAAGTTCGTGCACACGGTATCGGCCGGCTATGTGACCGGATCGATGTTCGTGCTGTCGATTTCAAGCTGGTACTTGCTCAAAGGCCGCAATGTCGAATTCGCCAAGCGCAGCTTCCGGGTGGCGGCCGCGTTCGGTCTGGCGTCGGTGCTGAGCGTGATCGTGCTGGGCGACGAATCCGGTTACACAGTGGGCGAAGCGCAGCAAACCAAGATGGCGGCAATCGAAGCGATGTGGGAAACGAAACCCGCTCCGGCCGGCCTGACCTTGATCGCCAGCATCAATGAAGCCGAATCGAAAAACAATTGGGAAATCGAAGTGCCGTGGGTCATGGGCTTGATCGGCACCCGCTCGGTGAGCAAGCAGATTCCTGGCATTCACGACATCAAGATCAAGAACCGCGAGCGCATCATCAACGGCATGCTGGCGGTCACGGCGCTGGAAACCTTGCGCAAGCATCGTTCTGATTCAGTCGCCCTGCAAGTGTTCGAGCGGCACAAGGCGGACCTGGGTTTCGGTCTGCTGCTGAAGAAATACGTACTCGATGTGAATCAGGCCACGCCTGAAATGATTACGCGCGCCGTCAACGACACGATGCCGCGCGTGACGCCGATGTTCTGGGCGTTCCGGATCATGGTGGGCCTGGGCATGGCGATGCTGCTGCTGTTCGGCCTCGCTTTCTGGAGCAC
>CANFGA010000171.1 GCA_947446335.1 Oxalobacteraceae bacterium
GGCATCCAGATGTCGAGCAAGACCAGATCCGGTGCCCCGCCAGCGCGCGCCTCGCGCGCTTGCTGCGCGTTTTCGGCAACCTGTACCGCATGTCCTTCGTCACTGAGGATTTCCGAGAGCAACTCGCGGATTCCCATTTCATCGTCAACTACCAGGATGTTAGCCATCTGTTTCTGCCTTCCTCATTTCGCCTGTCCCATCGAACTTGTGTTGTACGCCGTCTTGAGCGGCAATGATGGTCACGCTTTGCTTGATCATGCTTCAGCTACGCCAAGTTGGCTACCGGGGCTAACTTTAACAGTAAAATCAGGACCGATGCGCCACTTCCTTCTACATGGTTCTGGATATCGATCTTGCCGCCGTGTTCATCGATGATTTTCTTCACCATAGGCAATCCCAAGCCGGTGCCACGCGCCTTCGATGTCACATAAGGCTCGAATGCGCGCGCCAGAATCTGAGGCGCAAAGCCAGGGCCATTATCGACGATCGCCAGCCGCACTGCCGTGCGCACGAAACCATCGGCGCTTTGGTAGTGTATCGCTTCGGTGCTGACATCGATGCGCGGCTGCGACACCTGCGGCTTGTGCTCGGCCAGCGCATCTTGTGCATTTTGCAGCAAATTGTGTATCACCTGGCGCAACTGGGTCGCATCCCCCATCACCAGAGGCAAATCCGGCGCCAGCACCGGATGGATGATATCGTCCTTGCCACCGATGTACAGTTGCAGGATTTCCTCGACCAGGTCGTTCAGATTCAGCGGCTCGAGCAGCGCCGGTGGCGTCTTCGCATAGTCGCTGAAGTCGTCGACCATCCGCTTCATCGCCGCCACCTGCTTGACGATGGTACTGGTGCCGCGGTTCAACAATTCGACATCCAGCGGGGCCAGCTTGCTTTCGAGCTTCATTTGCAGCCGCTCGGCCGACAGTTGTATCGGTGTCAAAGGGTTCTTGATTTCATGTGCCAGGCGCCGGGCAACCTCGCCCCAGGCGATCGAGCGCTGCGCCGCGATCACATCGGAGATATCGTCGAACACGACGATATAGGCGCCACCGCTTTCGACCGGCAGGCGCGAGCCGCGCGTGAGCAGCGTGATGTCATGATCGCTGCCGGGGCGGCGCGGAATTTCGATCTGGCGTTGCCAATGCTGGCGCAAGCGGTTGCGCCCGGCCGCCGATTGCGCGCTCTGGGCTGAAAAGGCATTGATGATCTCGCCGGCGAATTCCTGCATGCCCTCGACATCGGGCAGCGCCTGGCCGACGCTGATGCCATGCTGCAAAATACGTGCTACCGATTCGTTGGTCGTGACCAGCTTGAAGTCGGCATCGAGCACCATCACGCCAGCCGACATGTTGGCCAGCACCGATTCCAGGTGGGCTTTCGCGTTTTGCAATTCGGCGCGGTTGTTTTCCACCGCGCTGCGCGCCTCGAACAATTGGCGCGTCATCGTGTTGAACGATTGCGTCAGCGTCCCCAGTTCATCCTTGCTGGCCACGATCGGGCGCGGCGACAAGTCGCCTTCGGCCACCGCGCGTGTTCCTTCGGCCAGCAGCAGCAACGGCTTGGCCAGGTTGCTCGCGATCAAGAAAGCGCTGGCGATGGCACCGAAGATGGCCAGCAGCAAGGTCAGCGTCAGCGTCTCGATATACATCTTGCGCAGCCCGACCCGGGCCACGAAGCGCTCCTTGTATTCGCTGTAGGCGGTGCGCAGCACTTCCGCATTCGAAGCCAGGTTGGCCGGCACCGATTGCAACAATTGCAGAAAGCGTGGCTTGGTACCGGCGTTGGCATCGGGAATCGCGAGCAGCACCCGCAGCCGCAAACCGGTGGCCGCATCGAGCGCGTTCGAACCGGTCCTGCCGTCGCCGCGCAGCTCGCTGCCGCCTTCTGGCGCGGCATAACCGGGCCCGGTGCGCGCTTGCACCAGCATCGCATCGGTGGGCAGATCGAGCGTCAAGCTGGCACCGGGTTGGGCGGCTGCGCCATCGATCAAGCTGCCGTCAGGACCGATCAGTGTCGCGCTTTGCAGCCCGTTTTCGCCCTCCAGCAAGCGCGCCAGGATCGCCTGCGCCTGGCCTGGCGGCTGTTCGGCCAATTCTTGCACCGCACTGCGCGCATGCGCATTCAAGTCGACCAGCGCGGCGTCGAGGCCGGCGCGCCCCAGGTTCAAGCCCGATTCGAGGGCCGCTTCGATGCGCACGTTGAACCACGATTCGATCGAATGGGACACGAACTGGACCGATACCAGGAAGATCACCAGCCCGGGCAAGATGCCGATCACGGCAAACATCAGGACCAGGCGCGCCATCAGCCGAGAGCCGAATTTGCCGCGCTTGTAGCGCACGTAAAGGCGGGTCAGCGAAACGCCCACCAGCGCCAGCAATGCCACCGCGACGGCCGCATTGAGCCCCAGCAGCCACGAATAATAGCGATCGAAAAACCCCGAATTGTCGGAGGCGGTAGCCAGCAGGAACAACAGGATGCTGACCACGCCGCCGCCCACCGCCACCAGATAGCGCAGCGTGCGCGTCACTCAGGACACGCGAAATGACGTGTGTGTGTTTTCAAGCGCTGCTGGTTCATGGGCGTACCCTTATTCTGCCTTGTAGATGAAGGTTTTCTTGTTCGATGACAAACGCCAGTCGCTGTTATTGAAGGCATTGACCTGGATCGGCTTGGGCAAATAATCCCTGTCCATGCCCATCACCAGCGTGACATTGTAGAGTTCGCCCGTTTTCAACGCCGAGCGCGATGCGATCAGCCATCGGCTCGGACGCCGGATCAGGAACAAGGCGTCGTCCAGCGTGGAAAAGGTTTGCTGCACGCTGCCGATGATCGTCACATGGTACTGGCGCGTGAGCACATTATAGGAAATACGGCTGGTTTGCTTGGCCGTGATGGCTTTTTCGTCAAACCAGTACCAGCGCGGGCGCGTGAGCTCGATCTGGGTCGTGAAATACAATTGTACGCCATGCAAGATGGCATCTTCCAACCCATGGTTCAGATCGAATCCATAGGACGCTGCCAGCCGATACCCTTCGTCGGCCAGCTCGATATGGGCGTGGGTGATCTCGACGGCATCGGCGGCGCGCGCCTGCGGCAAAGCGCAAGCGAGCAGCAACCATAGGGCGAGGATGCGCAACCCGGCGCTCATCAGAGAGCCGACTGCAGGCTTGCCAGCGTGCTCACGCTGCATTCTTTTGAAACAGCGCGTAAAACAAGCCATCGTGATCGGCGTCAATGGCACCATCGACTGCCGCCCCGGTGGGCAGCAACTGGCCGGGGGCATCCAGGCGCGTAGCCTGGTTGCGCACCGCAAAGGCCGCAGCTTGCGCCTCGGACTCCTGTGGCCACAGCGAACAGGTCACGAACAGCATTTTTCCGCCCGGGGCCAGCATCTGCCACAGGTTGTCGAGAATCTTGGAAGATACCGCCGCCAGTTGCAGCGCATCGCCCTTGCGGCGCAGCCAGCGGATATCCGGGTGGCGCCGCACGATGCCCGACGCGGTGCAAGGTACATCGGCCAGGATACGATCGAACGGCTTGCCATCCCACCAGTCAACAGTGAGCGCATCGGCTGCCTTGACGCTGGCGTGCAAGCCCAGACGCTCCAGGTTTTCAATGATGCGCGGCAAGCGCTTGGGATCGGCGTCGATCGCAGTCAAATCGATATCGGCCATTTCCAGCAAATGACAAGTCTTGCCGCCCGGCGCAGCGCACGCGTCGAGCACCCGCATGCCATCTTGCACGTCGAGCAGCGGTGCAGCCAATTGCGCACCGGCATCTTGCACCGATACCAGGCCTTGCTCGAAACCGGGAACGTGCGCCACCCCGATCGGCTTCGCCAAACGCACCGCCTGCGGCCCGATCTGGGTCGCCGCGATGCCCGCCTCGGTCAGCAAGGCCAGATAGTCTGCCACGCTGCCCTGGCGCAGGTTCACGCGCAGCGTCAGCGGCGGCGGCAAATTACCAGCCGTCAAGATCTGCTGCCATTGCTGCGGATAAGCGGCGCGCGTGGCGTCGATCCACCACTGCGGATAATTCCACTGTGCCACCGCTTGCTGCAGCGCACCTTGCATCAGCGAGACGCGCTCGCGCAAGAAGCGGCGCAGCACGGCGTTGACCATGCCTTTTGCATGGGCCAGGTCAGGGTGCGCGCTGGCGCAGGCGACAGCCTGGTCGACGACGGTAAAATCTTCATACGGCAGCGCCTCGTCGGTTTGCGCCATCAGGCTCAGCGCGCAAGCGAGCAAGCCGGCCAGCATCGGCGGCTCGGGCGCTTTCGAGGTCATCAAGCCGATCAAGGTCTCGCTGCGCCCTAACTGGCGCATGGTGCGATAGGCGATGTCCTGGATCGCGCCGCGCGCCTGAGCCGGTGCGCCGCTTTGCGCAAACACCACTGCGAGCGCTTGCGGCAGCGCCGTACCGCTGCGCACCTGGGCTACCGCGTTGGCTGCGCCCAGCAAGCAAAATGCCAGCGAATCGGGTTTCAGATCGGCCTTGAAACCCGGTTGCAGCACAGGTTTCAGGTCGGGATGGTAGCTGGGCCGTGGCCGCGGCTGGGGTGCTGTGGCCGGCTTCAATACCGGTGTCAAGGTGAGCGTTGGGCGCTTGTTCATGTCTGCTATCTTGTTATGCTTGCGCGCACGAGATCGCGCCTGCACAGTTGAAAAGGTCGATTGTAGCGGCTGCGGGCGCCTCTGGATGGCGCGGTTGCAGCGATCCGACAAAATAGTTCGCAAAAAGAACACTATTTTGGCTAGCGGCAATTTTAGGCGCGCACAATGTCCGATGCAGCGTCAGGGTTTTGGCTGGCGCTGGCAAACCAGTATAATTGCCGCTGTTTGGCAAGCGCCTCGCGCTTGCCGTTTTAGCCCTTACACGGCACTTACCCGTTTATCTGGAGCGGCATTGCCGCCACATCGCTCATGCTTGCGCAACAAAAACAAGAGATTACCGCCCTGTTCCAGGCTGCCTTGGCGCCGTTGCTGGCCAACACCACGCTCAATCCTGCCGTCGTCCTGGAACGGCCGCGCGACCCCTCGCACGGCGACATCGCCTGCAATATCGCGATGCAGCTGGCCAAACAGCTGAAAATGAATCCGCGCGAACTGGCGCAAGCGATCGTGGCCGGCGTGCTGGCCCAGCCCGCAGCCCAGGGCTTGATCGAGGCGGCCGATATCGCCGGTCCCGGCTTCATCAATTTGCGCATCGCAGCGCACGCCAAGCAAGCGGTCGTGACCACGATCTTGCAGCAGCGCGCTGCGTTCGGCAAGAGCGATGCCGGCGCCGGACGCCCGGTCGTCATCGAATTCGTCTCGGCCAACCCGACCGGCCCGCTGCATGTCGGCCATGGCCGCCAGGGTGCGCTGGGCGACGCGATGGCGGCGCTGTTCGACGCCCAGGGCTACCAGGTCACGCGCGAATTCTATTACAACGACGCCGGCGTGCAGATCCAGACGCTGGCCAATTCGGTGCAGGCAAGAGCCCAAGGCATGAAGCCAGGCGACGCCAACTGGCCCGAATCGGCTTACAACGGCGACTACATCGATGACATCGCCCGTGATTTTCTCGCGGGCAAAACGGTCTGCGCCAGCAACGGCGAACCCGTCACCGCCAGCGCCGATGTCAACGACATCGATTCGATCCGCGCCTTCGCGGTGACTTATCTGCGCAACGAACAAGACATCGACTTGCAAGCGTTCGGCGTCAAGTTCGACAATTACTACCTCGAATCGTCGCTCTACAGCGATGGCAAGGTCGCGCAAGCAGTTGAGCTCTTGATCAAGGCCGGCAAGACTTACGAACAAGATGGCGCGCTGTGGCTGCGCACCACCGAGTACGGCGATGACAAGGACCGGGTGATGCGCAAGTCCGACGGCACCTTCACCTATTTCGTGCCCGACGTGGCTTACCACATCGTCAAATGGCAGCGCGGTTTCACCCAGGCCATCAACATCCAGGGCAGCGATCATCACGGCACCATGGCGCGCGTGCGCGCCGGCTTGCAAGCGGTCGACCTGGGCATACCGCAAGGCTATCCGGATTACGTGCTGCACAAGATGGTGACGGTGATGAAGGATGGCGCCGAAGTGAAGATCTCGAAGCGCGCCGGTTCCTATGTCACCGTGCGCGACTTGATCGACTGGTCGGGCGGCGGCGACGTCACCCGCGGGCGCGATGCGGTGCGCTTCTTCCTCATCTCGCGCAAGGCCGATACCGAGTTCGTGTTCGACGTCGACGTTGCGCTGACCAATTCGGACGAGAATCCGGTCTATTACGTCCAATATGCGCACGCCCGGATTTGCTCGGTGCTGGCGCAATGGGGCGGCGATGAAGCCACGCTGGTCGATGTCGATCTCGCCGCCTTGACTGCGCCGCGCGAAGCGACGCTGCTGGCGACGCTGGCGCACTATCCTGAAGCGTTGGCGCGCGCGCTGGCCGAACTCGGGCCGCATCAGATCGCGTTCTATCTGCGCGACCTGGCCGGTGAATTGCACGGCTATTACAATGCCGAACGCGTGCTGGTCGACGACGAAGCGACCAAGATGGCGCGTCTGGCGCTGATGGTGGCGACGCGCCAGGTCTTGCGCAACGGCCTGGCACTGATCGGTGTCTCGGCGCCCAACAAAATGTAAATGAGAATAAAAACGGGAAGGTTCACGCGCATGATGAATTTGCAACCACGGCTGCGCACCTCGCTGCGCCAGCGAGGCAATACCCTGATCGGCCTGATCATCGGCCTGGTGATCGGCCTGGTCATCGCCGTCATCGTTGCGCTGGCGATCACGAAGGGCGCCACGCC
>CANFGA010000172.1 GCA_947446335.1 Oxalobacteraceae bacterium
ACATCATGGCTGCTCCAAAAAAATATGATCCATCCGACCCCATTGAAAATCGCGCGTCAATGCCTCGATGCGCGCTTCGGTCCGGCCCAAATTGACGTAATGCCGGAAGCGGGTCTTGAAACCGATGCCACTCTGGCGCGGCTGGTCCGGGTCGAGTTCCCATGGATGAAAATAGAAGATTCCGGCTTGTCCGTCATGGGAGTTGATGCGACGCAATAGCGAGCGCGACAAGGCATAGGGAAACAGGCGAAAATATCCGCCACCGCCGGCTGGAAAATTTCTGTGCATCAAGCGCACTGTACTGATCGGCAATTCGAGCAAGCCTTGCGCGCCGTTGGGATAAAAGGCAAAACGCGGTGCATCCGGCATGCCGTAGTGGTCATGACGGATCGGATAGATGCTGGAACTGTAACGATAGCCGGCGGCCAGCAGCGCATCGAGTGCCCACAAATTGCCGGCGCCGATGGAAAAGCTCGGCGCACGGTAGCCACAGACTTGCTGGCCGCTGATTTGTTCCAGCATCTGTTTGCTGGTCGATACATCGTGCGCGAATTCGGCCGGGGTCTGCTCGCAAGCGCGCAGGTGCGCATAGCCGTGGCTGGCCAGTTCATGTCCACCAGCAACAATCTGCCTTACCATCGTTGGATAGCGCTGGGCGATCCAGCCGAGCGTGAAAAAAGTCGCATGGATGCCGGCGCGGCCCAGCAATTCCAGTATCCGGGCGACATTGTGCTCGACCCGGCAACGCATGCCGGGCCAGTCCTCGCGCTTGATCGAGGTGGCAAAGGCCGATACCTGGAAGTAATCTTCGACATCGATCGTCATCGCATTGCGTATGGCCGCGCCCGGCATCAGACTGGTCATGCCTGCTGCGCCGTCTGTAGTACTGATTTTTGCTGCAGCCATGTCTTGATGATGGCGGCGATGCGCGTGGCGGCCTGGCCATCCCACAACGGCGGAATATTGCCCGCCTTGCCGCCGAAGCGCAAAATGTCATCGCACAGGGATAAAATCAGGCCGGGTTCATGGCCTGCGATCGTGTTGCTGCCGTCGGTCACGGTGATCGGACGCTCGGTATTGCTGCGCAGCGTGATACAGGGCACGCCCAGCGCCGTGGTTTCTTCCTGCACGCCACCGGAATCGGTCAACACCATGCGCGCGTCCTGCATCAGGCCCAGCATGTGCAGATAGCCTTGCGGTGGCAAGGTCAGGATGGTGTCAATCTCCAGGTCGCGCTCCAGATCGAATTGCTGCAGCATCGCCCTGGTGCGCGGATGGACTGGAAAAATCACGGGCAAGGTTGCACTCAGGGCGACGATGGTGGCGATCAGCGATCTCAGGCGGACCGGGTCGTCGACATTCGATGGCCGGTGCAGCGTCAACAGCGCGTAGCCACTTCCGCCTTGTAAAAAATCGGGGCGCACGCTTGCCTCCACGATGCGTGCAACGGGAATCGCTTCGGCCAGTTGATTGCGCAGCGAGTCGATCATCACATTGCCGACATGGTGCAGTTTCGATTCGGCATGGCCTTCACGCAACAGGTTCTCGCGCGCACAAGGTTCGCTTGTGAACATCAAATCGGACAGCTGATCGGTCAGCAATCGGTTGATTTCTTCCGGCATGCTGCGATCAAAACTGCGCAAGCCAGCTTCGACGTGAATCACGGCGATACCTTTTTTTGCAGCCACCAGAGCGCAAGCCAGAGTTGAATTGACATCGCCGACAACCAGCACAGCGCAAGGCCGATCCTGGTCGAGCACCGGTTCAAAGCGCCGCATCACCTCGGCTGTTTGCATGGCGTGACTGCCTGATCCGACACCCAGATTGACATCGGGCACATCCATCCCCAGCGCCTCGAAATACTGGGCATTCATTGCAGCGTCATAGTGCTGGCCGGTGTGCACCAAGGTCAGACGCAAGGCCGGCTTCACTTGCTTCAGAGCTTGCAGGATGGGCGCCATCTTCATGAAGTTCGGGCGCGCAGCAACGACACAGACGATGTGGTGTTCGACGACGCTTGGGGTGGATGGTGGCATGGCGCTTCCCGGCTAAAAATGAAAATTGAGGGCGGCACGAAGGCTGCTTTCACGATAACTTGGGCCTTCATTGCTGGTATGAAGAATGCGGCGCAGATCGACCGAACCTTGCAAGCCTGGCTGGAACTGGCGGCTGATGCCGATGTTAGCGACCAGATTATTATCGGTGCGGCCCGTGCTCGGCGAGTTGATCTTGTCGGCGCTTGCGCTGAGATTGAAGCTGTTTCTCGATGACATGCGCCAATTCCAGCTCGCATTGGCAGCGATACGGTGGGTCTGTTCTTCGAGCAGCGACGCATTCGGACCGAGCAAGGGACTCTCGATGTTGGTGTTGGACTGGGCCTTGTTCCGGTTCGACGACAAGCTCAGCACCAATGTGCTTCTCGGTCCCGACAATGCCGACGACAGGTTCAATTGTTTCTGCAGGAAATAGCGATGGCTGAAGTAATTGAGATTGCCTGCGCCAGAGCCGATCAATTGAGCGATGCCGAGATACACATCGACCGCTTGCTGGCGCAGTATCGGGTCGGGAATGCTCACTTGCCATAATTGGTTCAACAACGCCGAGGTATCGCTGCGCGACTGGACTAGAAACTGCGCATAGTTGGTGGTAATGTCTTCGCTATAGACGATGTTCCAGACCGAGTTGTGGCGCCGGTGGCTGGCGTTGACGGCATACGTGTTGCCGAAGTAGCGTTTCCCTGCGCTGAGCACCACGCTGGTACGCGGCGACGGGTTCCATGACACGCCGACCGAGCGGGAACGGCCGGCGACCTGAGTCGAGGTACTGGCGGCTTCGTAATCGCTTTTTTCGTAGCCTGTGGTGAGAAACAGGCCCACCGTATTCACCAAAGGGAAGTTCAGCGACAGCGCAGCATTGCTGATGGTCACTGGCGGCAGCGTGCTGTCATGGTTCTTTTTTTGACTGTAATTGGCGCTCCAGTTCCAGCGGCGGGCGCTATTGTCTCCGACCAGGTCCAGCAGCAGCGCATCAGTCTGGGCTGACAGGGCGTCGCTGCGCACGCTGCCATGCGTGTAGCGCAGTGTCGTCGATCCGATGCCATTCCAGCGATAGCGCAGATAGGGGCTGATACTATTAGCCTTCAGTGTGCTTTGGTTGCCTGTAATATAAGTATTGTCGACCAATTGCGGACCGAAAGCAGAGTTGTTTTGCTGGCTGATGCTCGATTGAAGATCGATGAAAATCCGGTCTGTCAGCAAGATCGCGGTCGCGCTGGCTGCGAGTTGTTGGTTGAGCCGGTCCGCTTCACTTTGAGCCACGATTTTTTGTATCTGGTAAGCCAGGTTCAGCTTCAAACGCTGGCTATTGCCGGTGACGGCAACGCCGGGGCTAACCTCGCTGATCCATGCCGATTGGGCATCTTGAGACGGCGCGAGACGCAGGTTGTCGGAATAACTTTCACGCAAGGCCAGTGTCGGCTGCACCGTCCAGTCAGCGCCGCTGGCACGGTGCGGCAAAACCAGGGCCATGACGATGACCGTGCTGGTCGACCACGCACTCGATCGGTGCCGGCAGGTTCTCGATACTCTAATCGTAATAGCCATAGTAGACGTTGCCGGGGAACGCCTTGATTTTGTTGTATATCAAGCTGATATGGTCACAGGAATCGATTTTTTGCAGCGCTTCCTTGACCGCATGCTGGGTCGTTGTTTCTGCCTCGACTACCAACACGACCTGACCCATTTGTGCCGCCAAAACATTGGCTTCGGTCGTGATCAGCAGCGGTGGCGAGTCGAAGATGACGATGCGATCGGCATAGCGATTGGCAATTTCAGTCAACAGTTTGCTCATCGTGCGACTGGCCAGCAATTCGGTCGCATGCTTGTTGCTGCGTCCTGCCGGCAGGATGCTGAGCGTTGGTATGTTGGTCTTCAAAATGACATCGGACAAGGTCATGTCATCGTCGAGCAAGACATCCATCAATCCTGTTTCAGCTGCCAAACCGAGCACCTTCAATACCGATGGCCGTGCGACATCGGCATCCACCAGCAGCACGGTCATGTCCATTTCCATTGCAATGCTGAGCGCCAGATTGACAGCGCAATAGGTCTTGCCCTCGCCCGGCAAAGCGCTGGTAACAATGATCAGATTGCCATGCTTGATGACATTACCCTCGGCGCCACGGGCATTGCGCAGCAGCGGCCGCTTGATATTGCGAAAATCTTCAGCCACCGCGATGCGTCCGCCATCATGCGTCACCATTCCATGCTGTCCCAGCCTGGCAAGGTTGATTTCCCTGAAATTATCCGATCTGGCGGCCTTGCCATGCTGCACGCCATCGGGCATTGTGGCGTCGATCACGGCGTCCATGCTGTTCATTGGAGCGGCTTCGGAATTGTTGTCGATCTTCACCATAATCTCCCAACGGTTGCTGCTGCGCCAGCGGTGCTGACCTTGGTCTCAAGTCTCAAGTTTTGCTCAATGTCGTTGCAAGCACGCCACCGTACAGACAAAAGAGAAAAACGATCATGATGGAAAACAGATATTGACCGCGCTTGCGCTTGCTGTTTTCGGCATCGGTCCAGTTCATCGATACGGTTCCCAGCACCGGCAAACCGGTGGTGGCACGCAACTCAGCCGGGCTCAGGAAGGTAGGGCGCACCTGGCTGATCAGCAAGGCAGCAGCTACTCCGGCGAGCAAGGCTCCGGCCAGCACCGCGCTGAAAAACAGCGCGCGGTTGGGGCCGATCGGTGTCAACGGCAGCGTGGGAGGATCGATGATCTTGAATGTCATCATTTCCGTTGTCGAACTCAATTCACCCGATAGCTTGGCCGATTCGCGGCTGCTGACGAGCTTGTCGTAACTGGCCTTGTTGATCATGTAGTCGCGGTTGAGTTGAGCCATCTGACCCTCGACTTCAGGAACGGCATTGCTTTTTTCCATCAGTTTCGCATTGCGCAAGGTATATTCCTGAACCCGGGCCTTGATCGACGCCACTTTCGCATCCGCTTCCGTGAGCGCCACTTTCAATTGCTGCAGCATCGGACTGTAGTTTTTTCCGGGATCGATATTCGCTCCTCGCAATTTGCTTTCCTCGACCTTGCGCACTTCCAATTGCTGTATCAGACGCTTGGCTGAAATAATATCGGGATGCAACTCCGTGTATTGCATGCGCAGTGCATCGAGATTCTTGTTCAAGGTTGAAATCCGGCCATCGATTTCAGGGTTTTGTATCGAACCAGGACCGGATTCAAGATTGAGCGTGGGTTCATCGCCGGCGATCTGGCTATTGATTGCATTGCGGGCTTGTTCCGCCTCAACCAGTTCCAATTTGGCTGCACTCAGGCTATCCATCGAAGCAGCCAATTGCGCATCGTAGTCGACGCCTTGGCGTGGCAATAAAAGCTTGTTTCTCAACTTGAATTCCTTGACCATGTTTTCAGCTGCAGTCAATTTTTCTTCATAATTCTTTATTTGATCTGCAATGAATTGAATTGCTTTTTGAGAATCACTTTTTTTCCCCTTGAAACTGCCCTCGACAAAGATGGTCAACAGCGACTGCACCACGTCTCTGGCCAGTTTCGGATTCTTGTTGTTATAAGTGATGGTGTAAATATCGTAAGTGCTGGTACCGATGATTTGTATCTTGCTCATCAATTCGTCGAGCTGCGCTTCATGATCGCGTGCAGTCTTGGCATTGATATCGAGATCGATCATGCGCATCACCCGTTCCACATTCGGACGGCTGAGCAAGGTGCGGCTCATGATTGACACTTGCTGCTGGACATTGGGCATGCTGGTCATACCTGACAGCAATGGTTTCAAAATGCTCTGGGTATCGACGAAAACCCGCGCCGAACTCTGGTAATCATCGGGCAAAGTCATTACCTTGATCCAGCCTGCAATCGATACCACCCATATGACGATGACTGCATACCATCGGTACTTCCAGACGCCCTTTGACCCGGACAGCAATTGACTGAACAGTTCCTCCATTTACCGGTCTCCTTGCTAGAATAAATTGTTTTCCGCGAATAAAAGACCAGTCATGAACTGGCGAGTCTGGATTATAGAACTTGTGACCATAAGAAATTAATTGAAAGCTGTCTATTTTTGATGCGTGTCAATTTAGCCTGACATCTTTTTCTCAAGCATGGGAAACTTGCGCATCCTTGCAAGTTGCAACAGATTTGAATCTTATTTATGTCAGGTAGAGACTGTTATTCCTACTTTGCGGTAACTTGAATCCATGATTGATTCCAAAAAAGGCAGGCCATGAACGTTATTCGGCGTCATTTTCTGAAAAATTTAATCGGCTCTTCGATCGGATGTGCGTTGATCCAGGGCTGTGCCTTCCAATCGGGTGACATGATGCCGGAGGCGCCGCTACCCACCGGTGATTATCTGATCGGGCCTGGAGATTCGGTCAACATCAATGTATGGCGCAATCCGGAAGTGTCCACCACGGTAGCGGTGCGGCCCGATGGCAAGATCACGACACCGCTGGTCGAAGACTTGCAAGCGAGCGGCAAGACCTCGACCGAACTGGCGCGCGACATCGAAAAAGCCTTGGCCAAATACATTCAGCAACCGGTGGTGACGGTCATCATGTCGGGCTTCGTCGGGCCGTATTCGGAGCAGATTCGCGTCATTGGCCAGGCAGCGCGTCCGCAAGCCTTGCCTTATCGCCAGGGCATGTCGCTGATGGACGTGCTCATTGCGGTGGGGGGGATTACCGATTTTGCTGCTGGCAACAGGGCCAGCATCATCCGCACCGTCGACGGTGCACAGAAAAAATTCAA
>CANFGA010000173.1 GCA_947446335.1 Oxalobacteraceae bacterium
ATACTGGTAAAGCACCGATTCCAGCAGTGCCGCGAACTGCGGCGATGCCAGCAGCGCCGTCATGTAAGCGCCCACCGCATAAAAAGCGATGTAGCCGAGGTCGAGCAAACCGGCAAAGCCCACCACGATATTGAGACCCAGCGCAAGCATGATGTACAGCAACGCGATGTCGATGATGCGGACCCATGAATTGCCGAACTGGGCAGCAAAAAATGGGAATATCAGCAGAACTGCAAGGATCAGCGCCATGCTGCTGTAAGCCTTGCCTGGTGTATTTTTGACGTCGAAGTCGAAGAAACTAGCCATGATTTTTTCCTGTTCCGATCTTAAGCACGGTCGGCTACGCGTTCACCCATGATGCCGGATGGCCGGATCGTGAGCACGATGATGAGGACCACAAAGGCGAAGATATCCTGGTAATGACTGCCCAGGAAGCCACCGGTGATGTCGCCGATATAGCCGGCACCCAGGCTTTCAATGATGCCCAGCAAAATGCCGCCGATCATCGCGCCATAGATGTTGCCAATCCCGCCCAGCACCGCCGCCGAGAATGCCTTCAAGCCTGGCATGAAGCCCATCGCAAACTGGATCGACGAATAATTCGCACCCCACATCACGCCAGCGACCGCAGCGAGCGCGGCGCCGATCGCGAACGTGGCGACGATGACCTTGTTCGAATCGACGCCCATCAGGCCGGCGATGCGCGGATTTTCCGAGGTGGCGCGCATCGCACGCCCCATTTTCGTTTTTTCCACCAACAACACCAGCGCAACCATCGAAAACGCTGCCAGTGCCAGCAACAGCAACTGGGTTTGCGAGATCAAGGCGCCGCCCAGCTTGATCGGCTCGGACGAGAGCAACTGCGGGAAAGGCAAAGGACTACGGCCCCAAATCATCATCGCAAACGTCTGCAACAGGATCGAGACACCGATCGCGGTGATCAGCGGAGCCAGGCGCGGCGCATTGCGCAAGCGGCGATAGGCGACGCGCTCGATGATCACATTGACCAGCATGCAAACGGGAATTGCACCAGCGATGGCAATGCCCAGTTTGACGTATCCAGGCAAATCCGGTGCCATTGAATTAAGAATTTTTAATATCGTCAATCCGGCCATGGCGCCGATCATCAGTACATCGCCATGGGCAAAATTAATCAGATTCAATACGCCATATACCATCGTATAACCGAGGGCGACCAGCGCATACATGCTGCCCAGGACCAGGCCATTAATGAGCTGCTGGATAAATGTATCCATGGTTTGCTTGCCTTTTTATGAGTTCAGTTTTGTTGCACAACAAACATTCAAGATCGCCATGCCGACCTGGCGCAAATGCAGAGCGGCTAATGGAAAATCATCGAGATACATAGGATGCTGCGACATGATGCAACTGCCGCAAAATCGTTGACAATATGCTATTTCCTGCGAGAATCGTCAAAACGTCGACATCATAGCGAAGAATACGCCAAATATCACGCTAAATCGTGACTGATGCAATTGATAATTTTGACATGCAAATATTCTCACAAGAAAATTTTAGCGACAAAACAATTGACCCCATCATTTCGATAAATTGTCAGTTAAAACATGCAAAACATGCCGTCGAGGTTGGCAGCGCGTGCTGCGTTGCACCAAAATTGGCGCACAGAATGGTGCACTTGCATTTTATTAGTGCATCGACAGCGATGTTCCGAAAAACAACACATTTTTAAGGTTGAATTTCAAATTCAGATAGAAATTTATTTTCTTTTTTTATTTTTTTTGTTTCAATGCATAGACCTTGCCAAGTATTAATTGGGAAGATACTCCGAGATGCCACGACGCATGGCAACGCTCAATCCGGCAATTAAAAGTTGCCAAAAAAATATAAACAAAGGATCTCTCAGTGAAAAAATCATTACTTGCTCTCGCAGTCCTGGCCAGTTTCGCAAGCGCAGCCAGCGCCCAGTCTTCCGTCACGATCTACGGTCTCGTTGATGCCGGCATCACCGCTGAACGCGGCGGCGCCAATGGCTCGATCACGAAACTGGCAACAGGCGTGCAGCAAGGTAACCGCCTCGGCTTCAAGGGTACGGAAGACCTGGGCAACGGCTTGAAGGCAAATTTCCAACTGGAAAACGGTTTTGACCTCGACACCGGTTCCGCCCGCCAAGGCAACCGCCTGTTCGGTCGCCAGGCTTTTGTCGGTTTGTCCGGCAACTTCGGCGCGGTCAATCTGGGACGCCAGTACGATCCGGTCTTCGTATCGATGGATACCATCGATCCGTTCAACACCGGCTTGACCGGCTCAGCGACCAACCTGATGAATCCAGGCAATGTCCGCACCGACAATTCGCTCACTTACACCACGCCGAACTTCCAAGGCGCCAGCGCAACCTTGTTGTACGGTGCAGGCGAAAAAGCGGGCAGCTCGTCGTATGGTCGCACCATCGGCGGCTCGGCCGACTATGTCAACGGCCCTGTAGTGCTGACGCTGGCCTATAACAAGGTCAACGCTACACCGATCATCGGATCGGCAGCTGCCACCAACGATTTGAAACTGATTCTGGTCGGCGGCACCTACAACTTTGGTCCAGTGAAACTGCATGCGGTTTATGAGTCGGAAAAAATCGATGCGCTGGCGACCGATTTCCGCGACTACCTGATCGGCGTTTCGGCACCGATCGGCGTGGGTACCCTGATGGCTTCGTACATCGACAAGAACGACCGCACCAACAAGTCGCTCGGCGGCAAGCAAATGGCGATCGGCTATAGCCATCCTTTGTCGAAGCGCACCAGCTTCTACACGTCGTACGGCTACATCAACAATGACACGAACGGCGTCAATTTCGTTGGCGATGCATCGAGCGGCGGCAGCACACCAGCCGCTGGCCACAACTCGAGCGCATTGTCCGTGGGCATGCGTCACAAGTTCTAAGAGCAGGTAGCAGGGTCAAGCCCGCCATCTGTGGCGGGCTGTTCTTTCAATCATCAGGAGAAGATGCAATGCAGTTCAAGACCAAGCTCGTTCCACTCGTCGGCGCCATCGCTTTCGCATTTGCAGCTACGGCGCACGCACAAGAAGTAGTGAAAATCGGCCATGTAGGCCCGATCTCCGGTGCAATTTCGCACTTGGG
The DNA here is from genome assembly GCA_947446335.1 of Oxalobacteraceae bacterium. GTDB lineage: Bacteria > Pseudomonadota > Gammaproteobacteria > Burkholderiales > Burkholderiaceae_D > Janthinobacterium. Next base: position 3,116 of record CANFGA010000173.1, read on the forward strand.
CAAGGACAATGAAAACGGCGCCAAGATGGCGATCGACGAACTCAATGCCAAAGGCGTGATGATCGGCGGCAAAAAAGTCACGCTGGCCTTGCTGACCGAGGACGATGCAGCCGATCCGAAGCAAGCGACTTCAGTCGCGCAGAAACTGGTCGACGCCAAGATCAAGGGCGTGATCGGTCACTTGAATTCAGGCACCACGATCCCGGCCTCGAAAATCTATTACGAAGCAGGCATCCCGCAGATTTCTCCTTCTGCTACCAATCCGAAATACACCCAACAAGGCTTCAACACCGCGTTCCGTCTGGTCGCCAATGACGGCCAACTCGGTGGCACGCTGGGACGCTACGCAGTGCAAATCGTGAAGGCCAAGAAAGTGGCCGTGATCGACGATCGTACCGCTTATGGCCAAGGCGTGGCAGAAGAATTCATCAAGGGCGTGAAAAGCAAGAACGCCGGCACCGAAGTGATCGCGCGTCAGTACACGACCGACAAGGCAACCGACTTCAGCGCGATTCTGACCGCGATCAAGGCCAAGAATCCGGACGTCATTTTCTTCGGCGGCATGGATGCGGTAGCTGGCCCGATGTTGCGCCAGATGAAGCAACTGGGCATCAATGCCAAACTGATGGGCGGCGATGGCATTTGCACCGAAGCGCTGGCCAAACTGGCTGGCGATGCAATGGCTGACAATCAAGTCATCTGCGCCGAAGCCGGCGGCGTCGAAGAATCCCAGAAATCAGGACTGGATAACTTCAAGGCAGCTTACAAGAAGAAATTCGGCGTCGACGTACAGATCTATGCACCGTATGTCTATGATTCGGTCATGACGATGGTCGAAGCGATGGAAAAAGCGGGCTCTTCCGATCCGGCCAAGTATTTGCCGGTTCTGGCCAAGACCAACCGCAAGGGCGTCACTGGCAATATCGCTTTTGATGCCAAAGGCGACATGAAGGAAGGCACGCTGACCTTGTACACCTACAAGGATGCCAAGCGTTTGCAACTGGCAGTAACCAAGTAACAAGTCACAGTAAAACGTTACGATGACGATGCCTGGCGCGCCGCGCCAGGCATCGTGCAACATCAACGCACTACATCATTTTTCGGACCGTCCAGCCCTTTCGGCAATGGAAAGGTTACCGATTCCAGCGCACCATCGAGCGTGCGCACACTTTTCACCCCATATTCCTTCAGACGATCGATCACCGCTTGCACCAGCACTTCGGGCGCCGATGCACCTGCCGTGACACCGATGCGGCGCTTGCCCTCGAGCCAGGCCGGATCGATTTGCGAGGCATTGTCCACCATGTGCGCCGGCGTACCTTTTTTCTCGGCGACTTCGCGCAAGCGGTTCGAATTGGAACTGTTCGGACTGCCCACCACGATCACCACCTCGACTTGCGGCGCCATGAACTTGACGGCTTCCTGCCGATTCGTCGTCGCGTAGCAAATGTCGCCTTTTTTAGGCTCGACGATCTTCGGATAGCGCTCTTTCAGCGCTGCGATGATCGCGATCGTATCGTCGACCGACAGCGTGGTTTGCGACACATAAGCGAGCAGGTCCGGATTGCCGACCTGCAGGCCGGCAACATCGTCCAGCGTTTCGACCAGATGCATGCCATGCTCGGTCTGGCCCATCGTGCCTTCGACCTCGGGATGGCCATCGTGCCCGATCATGATCACTTCGCGCCCTTCGCGCCGCATCTTGGCTACTTCGACATGCACCTTGGTCACCAAGGGACAGGTTGCATCAAAAATGCTCAAGCCGCGCGCCTCGGCCTCGGCGCGCACCGCTTTCGAGACGCCGTGCGCCGAAAACACCAGGGTGTTTCCAGCGGGAACATCCGTCAATTCCTCGATGAAGATCGCGCCCTTGTTGCGCAAATCGTTGACTACATAAGCGTTGTGCACGATCTCGTGGCGCACGTAGATCGGCGCGCCAAACTGCTGCAGCGCACGCTCCACGATATCGATCGCACGGTCGACGCCGGCGCAAAAGCCGCGCGGCTGAGCCAGCAGAATTTCCTTGTCCATCGTTGCCTCTCGTTGCTATGACAGCTTACAGCACCGAAATGAGCTTCACTTCGAAGCTCAAGGACTGCCCTGCCAGCGGGTGATTGAAGTCGAACATCGCGCTATCGTCGCCCAATTGGCGCAAGATGCCGGCGAAACGCCCGCCGCCCGGTGCCGCAAAGTCGACCAGATCGCCGATCTTGTAATCGGCTCCCGGTACCGAATTCTCATCCAGCGTCGCGCGCGTCACTGGCCGCACCAGATCGGGATTACGGTCGCCAAAGGCCTGGGCCGGGGTCAATTCAAAAGTCTTGTGGGTCCCTTCTGGCAAGCCGATCAGGCAATCTTCCAGAAATGGTGCCAGCTGGCCCTGCCCCAGCATCAGCGTGGCAGGATTTGCATTGAAGGTAGTGACAATATCAGTACCCCCCACCAAGGCCAGACGATAATGCAAGGTGAGGTAAGCGGACTTCGTGACAACGGGTGGCTTCGAGATAATGTTGGGCATGGTTTTCCACAATCTTGCAAAACGATATTGTAAGCCACGATGGTCGAATTCGCAGCCAGAGGCTGCACCGGTGGATGGAAAAAAATGGGCATCAGTGACTGGCCGGCGCATGAGCGCCCGCGTGAACGCTTGATCAGCGAAGGTGCTGCAGCGCTGTCGGATGCCGAACTGCTGGCGATTTTTTTGCGCATCGGCGTCAAGGGCAAGAGTGCCGTTGAACTCGCGCGCGACATGGTCGCCCATTTCGGATCGCTGCACGCGCTGTTCGGCGCCAGCCTGATCGATTTTTCCAAGGTCCATGGCCTCGGTGCGGCCAAGTTCGCCCAGTTGCAAGCAGTGATCGAACTGGCGCGCCGTGCCGTGGAAGAGCAACTCGAAGCCGGCAACCAACTCAATTCGCCGCAAGCGGTCAAACACTATCTGCGCCTGATCTTCGGCAGCAAGACGCATGAATCGTTTCTGGTGCTGTTCCTGGATGTGAAGAATCGCCTGATCGCGACCAAGGAAATGTTCAGGGGCACGCTGACCCACACTTCTGTTTACCCGCGCGAAGTCGTCAAGGAAGCGCTGGCCTGCAACGCCGCCAGCGTCATGCTGGCGCACAACCACCCGTCCGGCACGCCTGATCCGAGCGAGTCCGATCTGCTGCTCACGCGCGCGCTGAGCCTGGCTCTGGCGCTGGTCGATGTGCGCATACTCGATCATTTTGTCGTGGCCGGGCATCATGTGCATTCGTTTGCCGAACACGGCCAACTTTGAGCCTTGCGCCTTGTAAATTTCAGCTTTTTCCGCATCTGAAACCAGCTCAATAAATTTGTTAAATTTATTAAAATTTAAAAGACACAATTGTTTTTCACAAGTCGTTGATAAAAATGAGTTTTTTCTATATACTTGCGTTTTTCCGATTGTGGAAGTCCTTAAGGAGTGCGCCATGGCACGTGTTTGCCAAGTCACTGGGAAGAAGCCGATGGTCGGCAACAATGTTTCCCATGCAAACAACAAAACCAACCGACGTTTTTTGCCTAACTTGCAAAATCGTCGTATTTTTGTTGAGTCTGAAAACCGCTGGGTCTCCCTGCGTTTGTCCAACGCCGGTCTGCGCGTCATCGACAAAGTCGGCATCGATGCCGTATTAGTCGACATGCGCGCTCGTGGCGAAAA
>CANFGA010000174.1 GCA_947446335.1 Oxalobacteraceae bacterium
CCCGCAAGCGTTGCTGGCGCTGGCGTTGAGGCAGGCACAAGCGAGCGTGGCGAAAGCCGATTCCTACGCGCGTCACTTGCGCGCCATTGTTTTTGGCATCGGCGGCGGCGAACTCGCCGAGATGAAGATTGCGTCTCAAAAATTGTCGATGCTGCTCGAGAAAGCAGAAAAAAAACTGCCCGGTGTGGCCAGCGCTGCGCTTACACTGTCGGATTCTGTCAACATGGCCCCCGGCAGCGACTTGTCGCGCTTGAAACTGGCCACTTTTGACGTCGCCGATGTGACCGATGTGACCGATTTCACCGAGATCGTCGACCCGACTGCAGAGCTCGGCGATGGTGCGCCCCGCCGGATCTGAACAGGCCTTGCCAACTGCGCGGTTCGGTCTCCTGCGCGCCAGAGGCAAACTGGTGCAGCAAACCGAGGCAGCAAGCTGGTGCAGCAAGCTGGTGCAGCAAGCTGGTGCAGCCACCCCATTACACTTTTATCCGGCCGCGAGGCCGTTGTATTCAGTATTTAGGAGCAATGAATGAGCAATTCGAATCCATCCCGCCAGCCGCCGTCTTTTTTGCGCAGGATACCGCTGGCATTTGGTGCATTTTTCAGCACCTTGGGCAATGCGGATTTCGCCGCCGGCGTGCTGGACTTGCGTCGGGATGGCGCGCGGCCCGATGCGCAACCCGTCCAAGCCGCAGCCGCTCCTCAGCCGGACGCACCTCAGCCGGCCGCACCGCAGCCGGCCGCACCGCAGCCGGCCACTCCAACTCCGCCGCAGCGTTCTGCTGCGCCAGCATTGCGCCAGGCGCCCACCGATGCTGCGCTGCAACTGCTCGCTTTGCTGCAGCGCGATGCACGGCTGATCGATTTCACTGAAGAAAACCTGGCCGACTATGCCGACGCCGATATCGGCGCCGCAGCGCGTCTGGTACACGAAGGATGCCGCAAGGTGTTGCGCGAGCATTTCACGATCGCGCCGGTGCGCGCCGAAGAGGAAGAGAGCCGCATCACGCTGGTCGAAGGCTTCGATGCCAGCGCAATCCGTCTCACCGGCAATGTCGTGGGCAAGGCCCCATTCAAGGGTACGCTGCGCCATCGCGGCTGGCGCGTCAATGACGTGCGGCTACCAAAACTGAGCGAAGGCCACGACGCCAGCATCTGCGCCCAAGCCGAGGTGGAACTGTGAACACCACCACCGACACCAGCGTCGATACCAGCATCGACACCACCTTGAACGGCCCCCGTTTTGCAATCGGCATCGATCTCGGCACCACCCATTGCGCTCTGGCTTATGTCGATATCGCCGCCTGCGATGGCGAGCAGACCAGCCACGGCGTGCTGGCGATTCCACAATTGACGGCGCCCGGCGCGGTCGAGGAACTGTCCTTGTTGCCATCGTTCCTGTATTTGGCGCATGAAGATGAAATGGATGCCGGCGAGCTGACCTTGCCCTGGGGCGGCGACGTTCTTGACCATGTGGTCGGTGAAATGGCGCGCAGTCGGGGTGCAACCACGCCGATACGGTTGGTGTCGAGCGCAAAGAGCTGGCTGTGCCACCCCGGCGTCGACCGGCGCGGACCCATCTTGCCCAGCGATGCGCCGGTTGAAGTGGCGCGCGTCTCGCCTCTGGAAGCGTCGACCCGTTATCTGTCGCATCTGCGCGCTGCATGGAATCATGCGCATCCCGAGGCGCCGTTCGACGCGCAGGACGTGACCGTCACGATTCCCGCCTCGTTCGATCCCGCCGCGCGCGAACTGACCGGCGAAGCGGCCAGAGCCGCCGGCTATGGCGCGATGACCTTGCTCGAAGAGCCACAGGCAGCGCTCTATAACTGGGTGCAGACCAGCGCCGGCCAATGGCGAAAAGATGTCAAGCCGGGCGACATCATCCTGGTGGTCGATGTCGGCGGCGGCACCAGCGACTTGTCCTTGATCGCCGTCACCGAACAAGATGGCAACCTCGAATTGCACCGGATCGCAGTTGGCGACCATATTTTGCTCGGCGGCGATAACATGGATCTGGCGCTGGCCCACGTCGTTGCCAGCAAACTGGCGCAAGATGGCACCAGCCTCGATCCATGGCAAATGCGCGCGCTGACCTATGCCTGCCGCGCCGCCAAGGAGCAGTTGCTGGCCGATGCCTCGCTGGAAATGCTGCCGCTGGTGGTGCCGAGCCGCGGTTCGAAACTGATCAAGGGCGTGATCCGCGCCGAATTGACGCGGGTACAAGTGACGGCCACGATCCTCGATGGTTTTTTCCCGCAAGTCGATGCCAGTGCGCGCCCCGCAGTGCGCGCGCGCGCCGCGCTGACCCGGCTGGGCTTGCCGTATGCACAAGATGCCGCCGTCACCTCGCATCTGGCCGCGTTCCTCGCGCGCCAGGTCGACGCGACAACGGATCTGGACGGCTTTGCCGCGCGTCAAAGCGTTGATGCCAGCTTTCTGCATCCGACCGCGGTGCTGTTCAATGGCGGTGTGTTCAAGTCTGGCTTGCTGGCCGAGCGCACTTTGACGACGCTTAATGGCTGGCTGGAAGCGGAAGGGGCGCCACCGGCGCGGATGCTGGTCGGCGCCGATCTCGATCTGGCCGTTGCGCTGGGCGCTGCCTATTATGGCTATGTGCGGCGCGGCGGTGGGGTGCGCATCCGCGGCGGCACGGCCAAGGCTTACTACATCGCGATCGAATCGGCGATGCCGGCGGTACCCGGGATGGCGCCGCCGGTGCAGGCGCTGTGCGTGGCACCGTTCGGGATGGAAGAGGGCATCGAGACCGAATTGTCGACCCAGGAATTTGGTCTGGTCGTGGGCGAGCCGGTCTACCTGCGCTTCTTCGGCTCGTCGGTGCGGCGCCAGGATCAGATCGGCACCTTGCTCGACTTCTGGGCCCCCGATGAATTGCAAGAGATGGAAGAAATTCGCGCCACGCTGCCGATAGAGGATGGGCGCCGCCCCGGCGAGATCGTCCAGGTGCTGTTGCACGCGAAAGCGACCGAAGCGGGCACGCTCGAGTTGACGGCGGTGGCCACTTCCGGCGGCGAGCGCTGGAACATCGAGTTCGACGTGCGCGGCGCCGCTTGATGGCAAACGTTCGATGAGCCAGGCGGTGAAGAAGTCGGTGAAGCCCGCGATGAAAAAATACATCGTTGGCATCGATCTGGGCACCACCAATACCGTGGTGGCCTATGCCGACCTGACGCAGCAAGCCGGTCTTGACCGGATCAAGCTGTTGCAGATCGATCAATTGGTGGCGCCGGGGCAAGTCAAGGCCTCGGCCTTGCTGCCATCGGTGCGCTACCACGGCGCGCCTGGTGAATTTGCGCCCGGCCAGTGCGATCTGCCGTGGATGCAAGACGCTGCCGAGGACGGAGCTGCGCTCGTGATCGGCCAGTTGGCGCGCAAACTCGGCGCTCAGGTGCCTGGCCGGCTGGTGGTCAGCGCCAAGAGCTGGCTCTCGCACGCCAGCGTCGACCGCCTTGCGCCGATCTTGCCATGGGGCGCTCCGGTCGAAGTCGGCAAGGTGTCGCCGGTGGCAGCGAGCGCCAGTTATCTGGCGCATGTGCGTTCTTGCTGGAATACACAATTTCCCGATCATCCACTGGAGCAGCAGGAACTGGTGCTGACAGTGCCCGCGTCGTTCGACGAAGGCGCGCGCGTGTTGACGATGGCAGCGGCGCGCCAGGCCGGTTTGCTGACGCTGCGCTTGCTGGAAGAGCCGCAGGCGGTGTTCTACGATTGGCTGTTCCGGCATCAAGGCACGCTCGCCGTCGACCTGGCAGCGACGCGTCTGGTGCTGGTGTGCGATGTGGGCGGCGGCACCACCGACCTGTCCTTGATCGAGGTCGCTGTGCACGATGGCGTGCCGCAATTGACGCGCGTCGGGGTCGGCAATCATCTGATGCTGGGTGGCGACAACATGGATCTGGCACTGGCCCATCTGGCCGAGACGCGCCTCGATGCATCCCATGCCGGGACCATCCCGGCGCGCCTGTCGGCCGGCGAATTGTCGCAATTGATGGAGCGCTGCCGGGCCGCCAAGGAATCGCTGCTCGCTGCCGGTGCACCCGAGCAAGCCGCTGTCACGCTGCTCGGCACAGGCAACAAGCTAATCAAGGGGGCACGCACGGTCGAGTTGCAGCGCGCAGAAGTGGAAGCGTTGATCGTCGATGGATTTTTCCCCAAAGTGAGTCTCGATCAGGTGGCTACTCGCAGCCGCGCCGGCCTGGTCGAATTTGGCTTGCCTTACGCCAGCGACCCGGCGATCACGCGCCATATCGCGACCTTCCTGCAGCAGCAAGGCTTGACGTTGCCTGCGCAGTTGCCAGCGCAGTTGCCAGACACCTTGTTGTTGAACGGCGGCGTGTTTCGCGCCGACGTACTGGTGCGGCGCCTTGGCGAGACGCTCGGTGCCTGGCGCGGCGCGCCGCTGCATCTGTTGCACAACGACGATACCGAAGTGGCGGTGGCGCGCGGCGCAGTCGCCTATGCTCTGGCTGATCAGGGCCGCGCACCGCGCATCGGCGGCGGCGCCGCGCGCAGCTATTTTCTGGTGCTGGGCGAGGACGGCCCGGGTAAAAAAACTGCTGCCATGACGTCCACTGGGCGCGCGATCTGCGTCTTGCCGCGCGCGAGCGAAGCGGGGCGCGAAATCGTGCTGGCTGATCACACCTTCGCGCTGCGGGTGGGACAGCCGGTGCGCTTCCATCTGGTTTCGTCGACCACCGGGCGCATCCCGACGGCGGGCGAATTGATTGCGCTGGACGACCCTGATCTGGTCGCCTTGCCGCCGATTGCGATGGTGCTGCAATCGGCCGGGCACGGTTCGGGGCAGGGCGCCGTGCAAGTTACAGGAAAGCAGGAAGTGCGGGTCCAGCTCGCTGCCGCCTTGACCGAACTGGGGACGCTGGAATTGCACTGCGTCGAGATCAAGCCCGATGGGGCTGAAGAGGTTGTGCCGGCGCAGCGCTGGTTGCTGGAATTTCAGCTGCGCCTTGATCAACCCGGCTCTGATGCAGCGCAATCCGGGCTGCAAGAGACGAACGAGGTCAACATTCCCGGCTTGCCTGCGGCGATCGAAAAAATCGAGCGCATCTTTGGCGCGCGCGCGCAGCACGTCGCAGCCAAGGAAGTGAAGCAGCTCCGGCTCCAGTTGGAGCAATTGCTGGGTAGCCGCGAACACTGGAGCACGCCGCTGCTGCGCCAATTGTTCGATGCGTTGCTGGCGCGCGCGCGCGGGCGGCGCCGTTCCAGCGAACACGAGCGCACCTGGCTGAATCTGGCCGGTTATTGTTTGCGGCCCGGTTTTGGTGCGCCGCTCGATGATTGGCGCATCAAACAATTGTGGGCGCTGTTCGAACACGGCGTCCAGCATGGCGTTGACAGCGCGGTTTGCGCCGAATGGTGGACGCTGTGGCGGCGCGTCGCCGGCGGCCTCGATGCGCCATCGCAGTTGCGCCTGCTGGCCGATTTTGCCTGCAATGTGCAAGAGGGCGAGCCCGGTGAAGGCGCGAGCGCCGCGACCCTGGTCAAGGGTGGTTTTGATGACATGCTGCGCCTGGTCGCTGCGCTGGAGCGCATTCCGGCCGATTACAAGGCTGAAATCGGCGTCTGGCTGCTGGGCAAGCTGCCGCAGAAAGGTGACAAGGTCAAGGGGCATGATCAGGCGCAGGCCGCCAGGGTATTGTGGGCGCTGGGCCGCATCGGCGCGCGCCAGCCGTTCTACGGCAATGCCGAGGATGTGGTTGCGCCCGAGATCGTGGCTATCTGGCTTGAAACGATGCTGGCGCTGGACTGGAAGCGCATCGATGCAGCTGCCTTCGCCTGTGCCCACATCGCGCGCATGAGCGGCGACCGGGCGCGCGACGTGGCCAGCGCATTGCGCGAGCACATCATTGCGCGGCTCACCGCCAGCGCCAGCGCGCCCAGCTGGATCGCGATGGTGCGCGAGGTGGTGGAGCTCGACTTGGCCGACCAGCGGCGCATGCTGGGCGAGGCGCTGCCGCCGGGCTTGACCTTGATTGCCTGAGGTGAACGGCTGGGCGGCGTCCGCTGATGATGCTTCTTGTGTCAAAATGCCGGCACCGATCCATGTTGTTGGTCAACCCGCGGCCCGCCCGGCTTGACTTCTAGGACCCAGATGCAAAAATTGATATCAGAATTGACAAGACTATACCTTCCTGACGGGATTTTTTCGCGTGAGGTGCTGGCGCAGCGCATGCTGGGCCAGACTTGCTCTGCCATCGATCTGACAGCCGACGACTGCATGCGCGCCATCGTCATCGCCTTCCCCAAGATGCAAGGCGGCGACGAGGATCAGCATTGGAGTCTGTTGTGTACGGTAGCCAATGCCCTGCAGGCTGAACTCGGTTTTCCGGCGCCGGCGGTAAGTGTCTCGGGCATCGACGGTTATGCTCTCTGGCTCTCGCTGGAAGTGCCCGTGCCTGCGGCGCAGGCCCAGGCTTTTCTGGAATTGCTGCACAAGGCGTATTTCCCCGAGCTCGATCAGCGCGTAGCAGGCGAAGCGGTCGAGTTGCCGCCTTGTTTGAATCCGAACACCGGCAAGTGGGCCGCCTTCATCCACCCGGGCATGGGGGCCTCGTTCGCCGATGAGTCGGGGCTGGAGATGGCGCCGCCGTTTGCCGGGCAGAGTGCGTTTCTGGAAGGCTTGCATCGGATCAGCGCGGCGCAGTTTCAGAGCGCCATGAACAGGCTGACGCCAGCGCACGCAGCGCGGGCCATCGTTGCATCGGTGCGCACGGCAGCGCCCGAAGGCTTGCTTCTGAGC
>CANFGA010000175.1 GCA_947446335.1 Oxalobacteraceae bacterium
GCTGTACGACAATCTCGGCAAGAGCGAAACGCTGGCGCTGGATGTCGATTACGCGGTGCGGCAAAATCGGCAGGACGACTGGCGCAACAACGCGGGCAAGATCAAGAAGGTCAAGATTGCGATCAAGGCCGCTCTGTCGGGCGATGAAACGCTGACCGACACGATACTGGAACTGGTGAAGCATCAGCATGATTATTAAGGCCAAGGATCAAGGTGCGAAGGTTCTGATTACAACCCAGCATGTAAGCATCAGCGGCCTCGATGTCGAGGTGGTGCGCAAGGAAATCAAAAACCTGCACCTAGGCGTCTACCCGCCGCATGGGCGCGTTCGTGTGGCTGCGCCGCTGGCCGTCAGCGACGATGCTGTGCGCCTCGCCGTGATCGGCAAGCTGGGCTGGATCAGACGCCAGCAAGCCAAGTTTGCCCGCCAGCCACGCCAGTCACAGCGCGAAATGGTGGCAGGCGAAAGTCATTATTTTCTGGGACAGCGCTACCGACTGCGCATCACCGAACAGCAGGGTGCCGCCAAGGTCGTATTGCGCAACAAGGCGATGATCGATCTGCAGGTCAGGCCCGGCACCGACATGGCGCAGCGCGAAGCCGTCTTGCTGCGCTGGCACCGGGAACAACTGAAGGCGATGATCCCGCCGCTGCTGGAAAAATGGCAACCTGTTTTGGGCGTGCAGGCGACAAGCTGGGGTGTCAAGAAAATGAAAACCAAATGGGGCAGTTGCAACATCGCCGCCCGTCGCATCTGGCTGAACCTGGAACTGGCCAAGAAACCGGCGCAGTGCCTAGAGTACATCGTCGTCCACGAACTGGTGCACTTGCTGGAGCGCCATCACAACGACCGCTTCACCGCGTTGATGGATGCCACCCTGCCGACCTGGCGCAACTGCCGCGACGAATTGAACACGGCGATGCTGGGGCATGAGGTGTGGGGGTATTGAAGATGTGCACCGCGCGGCCGGCGCAAGACAATGCCGATTGTATTAACTAAATAAGTCGTGTTCACAAGAATCAAATAATTCGCTTTGTGCAGATTGGGCTGATGCCTGACGTCGGCTGTATTTTGTATGCGAGGTCAGACCAAGCACTGCCTCGATTTGGCCTGAGGCCCGCATGATTTGATACAGGTCCAGTTGCTCGGTCGTGGTGTCTTGCTTCACGTAGTTAGCCAAGTAGCTCTCCGATTTATTGGCAACGCCGTGTCTGGCGCAGACGATGAATGCGGCCGACTCGGCTTCCAACTCTTGCTGCTCATGCGATTGCTTGGGCCGGTCCGGGATGCTCAGATATTTGTCCTTGCCGAGGTGGCCAAGGAACAAATGGGCGAGTTCATGGGCCAGCGTGGCAAATTGAATGTTCGGGTTGTGATTCTTGTTGATTCTCATTTGATAGAGAGAAGGCTTGGCAGGATCTGCTGCGCGCCATGCCAGTGCGATTGAGCCTGCATGGAGGTCGCCAACATCGATCTCGTTCCATTCGATTTTTTTCTTGTTCAGTAATTTGGCAAAGCGTTTCAGCGCGGTCTGGTCTACGATACCGCTTGCGGCAAAAGCTGCGATGCCCTCTGGCAACGGTTTGCCTTCGGTATCCATCACATCATAGACCAGCACTACCGGGCCGAACGGCCACAAGATGATCAACGGTCGTGCGCCGGCCTTGATCGTCCGTTGGAATTTATCTCTCCACTCCTGGGCGGATGCAGCATGATTCAAACCTGGCTTTTGAACTTGCAGCAACATGGCATTGAAAGGAGCGAAATTGCGTAACTTGACGACGAAGTCAAGCAAATTCTTGTAGTCGCTACCTTTTCGGTAAAGGCGAGAATCATCAAGCAACTGATCCAGCATGGACCTTGCAGCATCCATTTCAAACAAGTCTGATTGAGCCATTGTCCCACCTGCCGTTTATTTGCTTGTTTTGGATGCTAAAAAATTAAATGTCTATTTGAAAGAGTATCCCCCGGCACTGCTCAAGCTGTCAAAGGAACAAGTCAGCAACAATTCATGACTGTCATTGATTTGACGCGTAATGGATTTGCGCTTTACCCTGCAAAAAGACAGCCTTTGTTGCATGGAAGTGATGTGCGCAATACAATGTATCTCACATCAAAAAGAGGCTGCCATGGCGACCACTACAATGGTCCACGTACGAGTGGACGAACAAATCAAGGCGCAGGCGACCGAGACACTGGCTGCGATGGGCTTGACCATCTCCGATGCTGTGCGCGTGTTCCTGATGCGCGTGGTCGCCGAACAGCAAATGCCGTTTGCTATCAAGGCGCCAAACGCAGAAACCCGGGCTGCGATGGCCGAGGCCGACGAGATTGCACGCACCCGCCGCGCCCGTTTTGACACTGCTGCCGAGCTGATTGATGACCTCGAAAAGAACAGCAGCAAGTAAGCGCGCTCCGCTACCCCGGGCGGCAGACTATGCAAAGTCCTTCCTCAAGGATTGGGAACGACTGTCCCGGTCTGCACGCTATGACATGCACCGGATCAAGGAAGCGATGTTGCTGCTGATCGCCAACGATGCGCCACTCGGGCCGGAATGGCTGGATCATGCCTTGGGTGGCGACTGGGACGGACACCGCGAATGCCATATCGGCGGGGACTTTTTACTGGCGTACAAACTCGATGACAGCGGGAAGCATGGCTTGATCGTCTCCGTGCGCGCTGGCACACATGCCGACTTGTTCGAGTAAGCAGATACAAGCCATCTGCACAGTTGCGTGAGATCACATGCCGTTTCTTTATTTTGCCAAGTTCGTCTCCAGCACCTGCAGATTTCAGGATGTCTGTCCAAGGATGGCCGCAATCTGGCACGGAAGTTTTTTTAGGGGCATTTTTAGGGGCATAGTCGTTTTTTTAAAATAAAATTACCATAATTAACAATGACTTGTCATTGATATTCGATTCCGGCGCCCGCACCAAGAACATGTTTTAAGCAGTCCAAGAACGTCCATGAACCCGCACTTCTCCCCTAGAGAACGCGGGGTTTTTGTTCTCTGAGCGCTTTTGGCGTTCATTGCAATCCGGCGTTCTTGCATCCGTATTTTCATCCATGACTACCTGACCGGCCGGGTCCTTGATCGGGTTTCACGCGCCGTTGCACCTGAAACCGCGAACACCTCCGGATAGGTTGCCAGCATCACGGAGGTCATGGCGCCCCCCGAGGACATCCCCGTGATGAAGACGCGCGAAGGGTCAACGCCGTGATCATCAACGACCTGCCGGATCATCTGACGAATAGAGAGCGGTTCGCCGCCGCCGCGCTGGCTGTCGTCAGGACTGAACCAATTGAAGCTGCCAATGGCGTTATTGGTCTGTCTTTGTCCTGGAAACAGAAGCGCTATCCCGCATTCGTCGGCGAGAGTAGACCAGCCTGATCCGTAATCATAGCTCTCTGCCGACTGGGTGCTGCCGTGCAGCACGACAACCAGAGGACCGTTCTTTGGGAAGTTCTCAGGAATATAGGTATCCGCTTGCAGCGATCCGGGGTCAGTTCCGAATTCATTCAGGGCCGTAAGACGATCGCGAGTATCTGAAAATTCAGGCATATGGGCTCCTTTTGCGTGAGCCAGGATTGGCTCACGAATGTAATGACGCCAAATGCGACGTTGATTGAGCTAGTCGAACGCGTCAGAAAAGTACGGGGGGCGAGTAGTTTGAAGAGGTATGGCAGCTTCTCGCGCACATCCGCGCACGAAGCGCGACTTGCGAAGCGCACGGGACTGTCACTTCAGATCGGTGACGAGCATTCTGATGATAGCAAATTGGCAGTCATTTTTCCGTATTTCGGCGTACCTGGGGGATGCTGGCTTTAATTTCCGTACAATTTGACGGCTACATGATGTAAAAAATGTCGGGATCGTCAAGACGGAAGCACAGGAAAGACCATCCGTACCTGTGGGCCAATGCGGCAGCGATCAGACTGATCTGGAATGCAAGATCAAACCAGTTTGCAGATGTGCTGTTACTGGCCTTGAACGTGTAATCGAGAGCGGCAAACTGCTCTTCGAGCGCTTCTTGCACTACCGTACCTGCATCGGGTGGCAACAAATTCAAGTAGGCGTCCGCTTCGCCATGATCGCGTCGGATTTCAAACCCCGATTTCTTGGCGATATGCATGAGCACTTGGTTCGAGGACAGACAGTGGCTATACAGGATCTCCACGCCGACATTACGGCAATGATTGATCGCGCGCTCAAACAATCTCCGGCCCAAGCCCATCCCCCGCACCGAGCGGTCCACCGATACGCCCAACTCGGCAATCGATGCTTTACCCGCGCCTGCGCTGCGGACTGATGCAACATCCTGTGGCGCAAACGCCAGATGCCCGACCGCCACCAACGAAAAATCGTCGCTGACAATTCCGTAGACGGTATCGCGTGAAAAATCGATCTTCTGGACATAGGCTGCCACCTGAGCATCTGGCAGTACCGTGCCGAACCGGAGCAATCGGTCGGCATCGTTCAATGCCAGGAAGTGCTTGAGCATCGAGTCACGATCGCACTTCGTCAACTTATTGACGAAAACCGGCGACTCCAATCGAGCCAAATTGAACCCGATCGCTTCGGATTGAAACCTGTCTCGGGGCAGGTTGGCAGAAACGTTGATCATCAGTTGATCCTCCACGAAAGAATTTCATGGACTTATTGTGCATCGCAGCATAAAACATTTTTTGCGATGCCTCAAACATGACTTTTCATTTTTTGATGAACGATGGCGCTGCTTTTTTGATACTGGCTGCTTGCAGTTGACGGTGCGCAGGCTCAAACAGCCCAGGCCAAGCCAGCCTTCTTTTCCCATTTTGCAAGAGAAAATTTTTCGAGTTGAATCAATGAATTGGAATGAACTAAATTGAATTATAAATAATATTTATAAAATATACATTTTGCATCATCAATATTGATTAGACGCACATATTGCAAAGCAGCATAATCGATTCGTCTCCTCCATTTTCTGGCAGGAAAATGGATTTTGCCCGCTTTCACCAGCGGGCTTTTTTTATGCGCTCGGCATGAGCTAAGATGCGAATTCGTTCGCAAGCAAGCCGGTAACTGGCAGGCTCTGCGCTACACTGGATTTTTATTCAACCAGAAAGCCCCAGATGACCGCACTGCGCCCCACCCTGCTCCTGTTTGCTGCCTTGCTGGCTGGCTGCGCTGCCTCGCAGGCTCCGTCGTCGCCTGCGCTGGCGGCAGTGCCTGCCGCTGCTCTGCCCACCTACGCCGGGGCCGAGCCGCTGGGCGCTGCGATGGAGGGCTGGGCCTATCCGTATCCGGTGCAGATGCTGCAGTTCGAACTGGAAGGGGGGCGTCCGGTGCGGATGGCTTACATGGATGTGCAGCCGGCACAGCCCAATGGCAAGACCGTGCTGCTATTGCACGGCAAGAATTTCGGGGCCGACTACTGGGCCGGCACGCTCGCTGCCCTGTCGGCGCAGGGCTATCGGGTGATTGCACCGGACCAGATCGGCTTTGGCAAGTCGTCCAAGCCCGAGATCCGCTATAGCTTCGCGCTGCTGGCCGACAACACCGCGCACCTGCTCGACCATCTGAAGGTGGAGCGGGTGGCTATCGTTGCCAACAGCATGGGCGGCATGCTGGGCGTGCATTTTGCACGCAGCTACCCGCAGCGCGTCACGGCTCTGGTGCTGGAAAACCCGCTGGGACTGGAAGACTATGTACTCAGCATCCCGCCGCAAAAAACCAGCGATCTGCTGCAACTGGAAATGGCGCAGACGCCGGCCAGCTACCGCAACTTCTTGCACGGCTACTTTCCGACCAACTACCGGCCCGAGTTCGAGCGCTTCGTCGAGCAGTTCGCGCGCGTGCAGCTCAGCGGCGAGTATCCGCGCTATGCCCACGTTGCGGCGCTCACTTATCAGATGATTTACGACGGTCCGATCTACAATGAACTGCCCAAGCTGACCGTGCCCACGCTGCTGGCGATCGGCCAGCTCGACCGCACCGTGTTCGGGCGCCGCTATGCGCCGCCCGAGGTGGTCAAGCCGCTGGGCAATTTTCCGCTGCTGGGCAAGGCGGCGCAGCAGCGCATCCCTGGCGCGCAACTGGTGGAGTTCGACGGGGTCGGCCATGCACCGCACCTTGAAGTGCCGGAGCGCTTCCACGCGGCGGTGCTGACATTTCTCGCCGACAAACCGTAACCGTTCGACGCAGACGTAAAAGCAGACGTGAAAAGGCCCGCATCGCGCGGGCCTTCTTGCATCAACAACAGCGAATGATCAGCGATTAAAACTGGTTCATCGTGTTGTCTTTGCCCGATGCCTTCAACGCAGCATCGCCGCTGAAGTAATCCTTGTGGTCATCGCCCATGTCGGAACCGGCCATGTTCTGATGCTTGACGCAAGCGATGCCCTGACGGATTTCCTTGCGCTGAACGCCAGCGACATAACCGAGCATGCCTTGCTCGCCGAAGTAGTCTTTTGCCAGATTGTCGGTCGACAAGGCAGCGGTGTGGTACGTCGGCAGCGTGATCAGGTGATGGAAAATGCCGGCTTCACGGGCCGAGTCAGCCTGGAAGGTGCGGATTTTTTCATCGGCAGCGATCGCCAGTTCGGTGGTGTCGTATTCGACACCCATCAAGCCAGCGCGGTTGTAAGCGGAAACGTCCTTGCCTTCTTTTGCCATGATGTCGAAAATTTGCTGACGGAAGTTCAGGGTCCAGTTGAATGATGGGCTGTTGTTGTAGACCAGCTTGGCATTTGGAATGACCTTGCGAATGGCGCTGACC
>CANFGA010000176.1 GCA_947446335.1 Oxalobacteraceae bacterium
GCAGATGCGTTCGCGGGTTATGTTGTCCCGAAATTTATGTTGCGGGAGCAGCACCTAGCCTGGGATGCCCCCGCGAGTGCATCATCATGCCGCACATAATAAAAGGGGGCGTTCCTACAGTCCTCTCAGGAATGTCATCAGCGACGGCAGCTTTGTTGACTGGCGCGGTGTTGGCGGCAATCCCGAAATATCGACGCTGGCCAACGCTTTCGCTTTCATTTCCATGTCGACTTCGGCATAGATATGCGTCGTGTCCAGAGACACATGGCCCAGCCAAGCTCGGATCGTATTGATATCGACACCAGCACGCAGCAGATGAACGGCGGTCGTGTGACGGATCGTATGTGGGCTGACCCGTTTGGCCTTCAACGTCAGGACTGATTTCGCCGCGAGGTCGGCATAGTAGGTGACGATACGATGGACGCCGAACCGTGTCATCGGTTGTTGCGTGCGACCAAGGAAGACCATATCGTTCGCATTACGCCCTGCCACGAGGCGCATCAGAGTCGCCGATGTCACTGGCCACAAAGGACACATCCGCACCTTGCTTCCCTTGCCAAGTATGCGCACCGACGCCGGGTCGCCGAGTTGCAAGCGCCCGATGCTCAGCTTCGCGGCTTCGTCGGCGCGCGCGCCACTGTTGTACAAGAAGAGCAACAAGGCGTAGTCGCGCGCGCCCAGTGTAGTGCGGCGGTCGGGTTGCTTCAGCAAGGCATCCATCTCCGGTTTCTCAAGGTAGCCGATCAAGGTCTTCGCGGTCTTCTTGAACGGGATTGATCTTATTTCGTGACACCAGGCCAGGTGAACAGGTGAGCGCATGCCGATGAAATGGGCCAGTGAATGGATCGCGCTCAAACGGAGATTGCGTGTGGCCCCGCCGCAGTGGCGATCACATTCGATGTGATCCAGAAACTGACGTACGCTGACCGGCGAAATATCATCGACCAGCATGCAATCGATGGCAATGCCGCCGCGCTTGCTAACAAATGGCAACAGGAGCGTTAATGTGTCGCGGTAACTGGCCTGGGTATTGAGCGAGAGATTGCGTTCCGCCACCATATGCTCCAGCAGGAAACGCCGGATCCATGGACCGAGCAGGTTTCTGTCATTCATGATCATCTCCGCAATGAGCATACTGAGCGAAACGTTGGCTGGCCTGGTCAAGCAATTCCGGGGTCATCTGCAAATATCGCTGAGTAGACTTGATATCAATATGCCCCAGGTACGTTGCCAATTGCGGGAGCAGGCGTTGTACATCCTTGCCATCGCGATACCATGCAATAACCCGATGCACCGCTGCGGTATGGCGTAGATCGTGCAGACGTGGCGGACGCAATTCTCCTTCTGGACAGTCAATATGCGCAGCTCGCCGCAAGTGCTGAAACAGGGTAATGACATGCGAGTATGGCCAGCCGCGACCGGTGCGGGTCGTAAACAGATGCGAGTTCTCGCCCTCAGGCATCGGCAAATTGCGCCGACGCTCGATGTAAGCGGCCAAGTCCAAAGCCAGCCTTGGTCCGATCGGCACCAGTCGAGTCTTGAAGAATTTGGTATCGCGTACCTTGATGACCCGTTCGAGCAAATCGACATCAATGATGGTCAACCTGAGGGCTTCACCAATGCGCATGCCACTGCCATACAACAGGAGAATCAGGGTTCGATACATCGACGCCTGTTGCCGGCTATGGGCAACATGTAAAGCCGGTGTGGCATCAAGCAATCGACATAACTCGTCAGTCGAGTACACATAGGGCGTTTGCGGCGCTGGCAGTTTCGGCACGCTGGTCGGCAGTGGCGATACTGCGGCATGCCTCCGACTGATGGCAAACCGATAGAAGCCCGACAGCACGCTATATTTGAGCTTCCATGTGGCACTGAGCGCCCCCGAGCCCTGAAGAAATAGCACAACTGACTCCGGCTGAACCTCGGCCATGTCGACATCTCCCATCGCATGCGCAAATTGCCGCAAGAGCCGATCGGCGGCTTTGAAATGCAGCCCCAGCGACCGTTGCAAAGTGACATAAACTGTGACCACGTCGACCAGCTTCATGGTAGTTCTCCCAGATCAAAGTCGCCGACTTCGCGCAGGGCAGCCAGGTTGACCTTGGCGTAGGTCATGGTGGCAGACGTGCTGCGATGACCAAGATGATCGCCGATCTCTTTAAAGCTCAAGCCTTGGGCAACCAGGCGTGCGGCACAGGCATGGCGCAACGCGTGAGGGCCGCGATGCTGGGTTGCAATACCAAGCGCTTTAAACCTGTCATTAGCAATGGCATAGATGGCCATTGGCGTCAGCGGCCGTTGTGGTGCATGCAGCCCGATAAATATCTCCGGGAACGCTGAATGTGGCCGGACAGTATCGATATAGCGCGCCAATGCTTCGGCAACCGATGGCAACAATGGATAGACCTGTGGCTGTCGTCGCTTCAAGCGAAACACGCGAAGAACTCGTCCAGCCCAGTCCACCTGATCAAGGCACAACGCTACCACTTCACCACGGCGCATTCCATAAATCGACAAGAGCATCAGGATCGCGCGGTTTCGTATATCTGCCGGCTTGTCGGTCTCGGTAGTGGCCAAGATGCGTTGAACGTCGGACCAGTCTGGTGCGTACGGCAGAGATTCTTGTGCATACACGCGGGGTGTACGCAACGCATTGGCAAGGCGAGGATCGCACAAACCCTGGGTTGCCGCATACCGCAGAAATATCCGCAGCGCACCCGTCATGGCTCTCATCGAAATGCGGCCCCAGCGCGCCGCATTCTGAATGAAGTACGCATCGACATCGCTTGGTTGCAGCTCGCTCAAATGACGTTCAGTATCGATACACCATTGGAGGAATTGCTTTACCCGACCTTGCCACTGGCCGACCGTACATGGAGTGAAGCCGCGTTCATCACGCATCCAGCAGACATAGCTGTCGAGCGTGCCTTGAAATGGCAAAATAGGGATTGGCTCGCGCCACCAGCCGAGGAATTTCAGCCATGGCCTGCCGATGGTGATGACCCGATTCTCAAACGTGGTGTCGCTGCGTATCGACCTGCGATGTCGCGCCATTTCCTGCAGTTGGCCGAGGTTGACGCCTTGAGATGGGTTCTCTGGAAGATCGCGCGCTATCTTGATGAGCTCATTTCGTTTTACGTTCAAGGACGCTGGTGTCGCCCCGCAATCTTCACAGTGCCGTAAATATCGATCTCGCGCAACGGCAAATGGCGCCTCGCAATGATCGTTTGCCGAACCCTCAGCATGGGTTGATTTCTTGGACATGGCAGACCTTCAAACAATGGTTGAAGGTCCAGAAAGCGCCGAATTTTATGTTGTGTCAATGCATGTCGGCCACGACTTGCATCTACGGAAGGTCGCTCGCGACGCAACATAAATTTCGGGACAACATAACCAGCGAACGCATCGGCTTGAAGCACGCCTTTGAAATTGGCCAGATGCGTCTGCGGATGGATGCCTTGGCGGTTCGGCGAATAGGCGAACCAGGCCGCCGGTGCTGCCGTCGAACCCGAGCGTCTGTCGTCGCGTACATACACCCACATGCGCGCAATCTTGGTCTGGCCATTGCCGGGCGCGAGCACCGGCATCGTGGTGTCATCCGAATGGACTTTGCCCGGTTGCAGCACATAGCGTTGCAACGCTTCGACCAGCGGGTGCATCAAGGCGCCGCAAGCACCGACCCAGCGTGCCATCGTCGAGCGATCCAGTTCGACGCCATCTCTGGCGTAAATTGCCGCTTGCCGGTACAGAGGTTGATGGTCAGCGAATTTCGACACCAGGATCTGGGCCAGCAAGCCCGGACCGGCGATACCGCGCTCAATCGGACGGCTTGGAGCCGGCGCTTGCACGATACGATCGCAGCAGGCGCATGCCTTCTTGCGCCGTACGGTGCGGATCACCTTGAAGGCCGCGTCGATGATTTCCAGTTGTTCCGAGACATCTTCACCGAGCAGCTTGAGCTCGCCGCCGCAAGCGGCGCAAGCCTGTTCGTCGGGATCAAGGATGCATTCATCGCGCACCAGGTGGTCTGGCAAAGGCTTGCACGGCGACTTGGCACGGGTCGGCGTTGGCGATGTTTCGACTTCTTCGGCAGCGGCGCCATCTTCGGCGATCAAGTCTTCCAGACGGGTTTCGAGTTGCTCGATCTTACGGTCGATCTTCTCGGACTTACGGCCGAATTGCATGCGCTTGAGCTTGGCGATCTGGAGCTTGAGTTGCTCGATTTCCAGCGTGCGCACGTTGAGCGCTTGCTCCAAAGTGGAGACGGTGTCGAGCAACCGGCGCACTTCGCCATCGCGCGCCAGCAGCAGCGCTTTCAGGGCGGCAATATCATCGGGAAGGTCGACATGGAGGGGCATGTACGCAGTTTACCTGCATGTTTGTCTGTTTACAATACCGACAACGGCGTCCAGGTCCGGTCCGGTTGTTTCCAGTTGATGCCTTCGAGCAGCATCGACAACTGGGCCTGCGTCAAGTGAACTTTGCCACTGTTGGCACGTGGCCAGATGAAGTAGCCATGCTCGAGCCGTTTAGCGAGCAGACAAAGGCCATCGCCGGTCGACCAGAGCACTTTGACGACGTTGCCGCGTCGGCCACGAAAGACAAAGACATGACCGCTGAACGGATCATCGGCCAGCGCCGTTTCGACCTTGGCGGCCAGGCCATTGAAACCGCAGCGCATGTCGGTGACGCCGGCCGCGAGCCAGATCCGGGTACCCGCAGGTAAGCCGATCATCGCAGCAAGTGCTCCAGAACGAGCGCCAATGTCGTCGCATCCACACGCCCCTCAAGACGCAGTTGCACCTTGCCGACGGCAAGATGAATCACGCCGGCCGGTTCCGCCGTCGTTTCGCTGGCGACTGTCGGTGGCGCCAAACTTGGCGGCAATTCTGTCAGTACGATTTGCAACAGTTGGCTATCCTGGCTCGACTCGACGTCGAGTAGGCCGTCCTTGTAGAGTTTGCGCCAGGCAAACACCTGGTTGGCGTTGATGTCATGCTCACGTGCGACCAGCGAAACGGAAGAGCCGACAGTCAGCGACTGTTCGACGACAGCACGCTTGAAGTCGATTGGATGATGGCGATAGCTGCTGCGCTTCGCACGGTCAGAAGAGGATTGAATGATTGTGTCCATAATGAAATTTGTGGGCACAAATTATTTGTGCCTTCAGTCTCAATCATGGACAAATCGGGAATCGTTGAACAGACGGTGCTGGCGCACCGCTTACCATCAGTTCGAGTGCACAGTCGACCATTTGCACCAGCCCAGGCTGGTCCGGTAATCTGTCAACGCGCGCACGAAGCCAGCTTCGAACTAAACCCCAATCATGCCAAAATTTCAAACAACAGGCTGGTGACCAGGTTCTGCGTAGTAGTGATGCATTCATTGAGATTAATCAAGCCTCCTCGTCATTCCCTACTCGATGCAAATATCGCAAAAAAACCTGTGCTAGCCTTTAATCGCAGTCGGTAGTGTGCGTTCATCAGAAGTTTTTTGAGGTGCCAATCTTAGGAGAATTGGAAATGAAAAACATGAATCCGAATCAACTCAATCAAGAACAATTGGCTCTGCTGGGAGCTGCGTTTGTCGCAGGTTACGGCGTCGGCTCGTCTGGTGGCAGCGGGCCGCAGCCACCCAGCCAGGATCTCAATGCTGAAATACCGGCATCAATCCATCAAGTCCCGCAAATTCCAATCGTGCTGGATGGAAAAAATGCGGCGCCCGAACAGGTCAAGGAGTTCGATGGCAAGCCCTTGTACAGCATCTTCGACGAACGCGCTTCGGCTGGGGAAATATTGCATGTTTTTACTGACCGACAAAAAGCTTTGCAGTATTGCAAGAAAACCACGCCATCAAAACGATCGCTTGCCGATGACGTCGTGGATTTGGCGACAACCACAGACTTCAAGGCCAGCGACATTACCGAGGGTGATCCATTCATCGGTGCCGCGCGACTCTTCGAACACATCAACTTTCAGGGCAGCGTGTGGGACATGTATGCGATGAACGGTAATGTCCCAGATTTTCGGCAAGTACTCTGCTTCCTATGGTGGTGCCAGAATATTAACGACAGGGTATCGTCGATAGACAACCAGGTTGTTGCAATGGCGGTCTATCGACCCAAGCGAGCCTTTACCGTGCTGCATGAAAACATCAATTTTTCCGGATCCCAGCTCTGGATTGTTGAGAGGCAAATGGTTTCAAGCCTGATACCTTCCGGTTGGAACGACAGAGCCTCGTCGTGCTCGTTTCATTTGATCTAGGGAAATGCTGATTTATTCCTGAGCAACCATTCCGGTCAGCAACCAGACCTGAGACAATAACGGCACGCCCACCCTTAACCAAACGATCATGCAAAAAAGCTTTTCCGACCTCGAATACGCCGCGAAGAAGAAGCTGACCCGTCGCGATCGCTTTCTTGCCGAGATTGACCAAGTCACGCCGTGGGGCAAACTGCATCAGGAGATCGAGCCGTTTTACCCCAAGGTTGTCGGTGCCGGTCGCCCTCCAATTGGCTTGGTGCGCATGCTGCGCATGTACGTGGCCCAGCAGTGTTTTGGCTTGTCCGACGAAGGCATCGAAGATGCGATTTACGACAGCCAGGCGATCCGTGGTTTCGTCGGCATCGACCTCAATCGCGAGTCGGCGCCGGATGCAACGACGCTGCTGAAATTTCGTCATTTGCTGGAGGCGAACGGCCTCACGCGCAAGATTTTTGACGCCATCAACGGACACTTGGCCGACAAAGGTTTGA
>CANFGA010000177.1 GCA_947446335.1 Oxalobacteraceae bacterium
CGCATGCTTTGTGCAACGCTCACCTCTTGCGCGAACTGCTGTATGTCAAAGAAATCACCGGGCAGGAATGGCCGCAGGCGATGACGAAATTCCTTCTTACGGCCAATCAATTGTGCGAAGCAGCCCGACAAAACGACGTCAAATTTGGCACCGCAGATGTCGCCGCATTCAGAACACTCTACGACGCCATCGTTGACCAAGGCGAGCAGCTCAATCCCGAGGCCGACCAACGGGTCGGCAAGCGCGGACGCGTCAAACAATCGATTTCTTACAATTTGCTGCGGCGCTTTCGCCTGCACGCCGATGCCGTCCTACTGTTCATCAGCGACCATGCCGTACCGTTCACCAACAACGTTGCCGAGCGGGCCGTGCGCATGCCAAAAGTGAAGCAGAAAATATCCGGTTGCTTCCGCACGGTCGCCGGCGCCGAAAACTTCTGCGTCATCCGCTCCTGCCTCGACACGCTTCGCAAGCAAGGCCATGGCATGCTCGACGTGCTACAGCGCGCCTTCGCCGGCAATCCTATCCAGCCCACCGCATAGCGGCTGAACAGTCACAGATATTCTAGGTGAACTTCCATGAGACGGACACGCGTTACCCTTGCAGACATTGAGCGCTGGCACCGTCAGGGTAGAGGTGTCGGGGTCGGTGCTACGTATATACCGTGGCTGAAGACGCGCGATGTCGCATCGACCGGCCGTTCCCGGCGGTTGCGTGGACTCAAAACAGGCCGGATTCATCATCTGCTATCTGACCTAGAATTCAAACATTTCCTCATGCTCGAATTTAACGAGCAAGTCATAGACATCCGGGAGCAATACCCACTTTTTCCGCTCGATAATTTGATGGGGATCGCCGATGCGCTTTCCATCGATTATCCGAACTATGTAGGGACATCAACACCGTATGTGCTCACCACGGATTTGCTCGCTACCTACCTCGACTGCGACGGAAAGCGGCGTTTGCATGCCCGCAGCGTCAAGTATGCAAGTGACCTGGGGGACCAGCACACACGGGAAAAACTGGAGATAGAACGGGTATATTGGAAGATTCAGGGCGAAACTTGGGATATCGCAACAGAGGGTTCGATAAACAACATTCTTTTCAAAAACTTGAACTGGCTGCGCTTCGGCCTGGGGAGCATTCGACAGTGTTTCGATCAGCCTAAAATCGTAGGATTACTCGATCATCTCCAAAATCATGCTTGCCGCAGCGACTGCCTGCGCACTGTGCTGGAAAAATCAGCGCTCCACTTGGCTGTCGCTGACGAGATCATCGTGATCTGGTTTAAATATTTGGCGTGGCGCCGGTTGCTGCCGCTAGACTTGGAAAATGAGCGGATTTTACTGATCAGGCCGCTTTCTTTCCTGGCTGCGCCCACAGGAACACCGGTCGCCCCGGAAGAGAGTTTGGCATGGGCGCCCTGACACGCAACTGCGTCATCGACATCATCGATAATGTCGACGGTCTCTCCGGGCTTTATCGAATCCTGCACATCTGTCAATCTAGGGATGCGGTTGTACTCTTCGCCCTGCCGGACAGTGAGCATCCCACGACAAGTAGACCAGCAATCATCAAGTTCACAACATTAACAAGGGAAGATGAATCCATACGCATCAAGCTTTCCAAGTTAGATCTCCCTGCGTATATGAAAAAAACACCTGCCGAGCTCACACCGGCAGCAAGGGAAAAGCAAAAACGGAACTGGTCCATCATTGAGCCGCTACTCGCGTCTGCGGACGATCTTTTTTTCGGTAAGCGCGGAGCAATGATCAAGCTTCGATCGCGTGAGCTGGGCATTACCGAAAAAGCCGTTCACAGGGTACTGCTTCGATACTGGCAATATGGCCAAACCAAGGCCGCCCTCATTCCGGCCAGTGAGCGCTCTGGTGGAAAAGGCAACACGAGAATACCCGGCGTCACAAAGCGAGGGCGCCCACGCAAAGCTGTCGCCCTTTTGAACATGGCAGATCAAAATGGAGTCAATGTTACGGAGAATGACAGGCGTATTTTTCAGCGCGCCATCGATTTATACCATGTGAAGAAATCGCTCTCCATCACCAAGACGTACCAGCGCATGCGCGAACGTTTCTATAACGATGGCTATGCTGAAAAAGAAGGCACGCGTGTCCCGATATTAAAGCCGACGCTGACCATCCCGAGCATTGGCGCATTTCGTTCCTGGTTCGGCAAACTGACCGACGATGTCGCCATCAAGCGCGCGCGTACTAGGGGCCGCGACTGGGACATGAACTTACGCGGCTTGGTCGGTTCGGCCCAACAGGATCTGTTCGGCCCCTGCGAACGCTTTGAAATTGATGCAACGATTGCCGATGTGTTTCTAGTTAGCCGGTATAACAAAAAATACATCGTCGGCCGCCCGACCATTTACGTGGTTATCGATGTGTTTTCGAGAATGATTGTCGGGATGTATATCGGCTGGAAGCATCCCAGCTGGGACGGCGCCCGATTGGCCCTCCTGAATGCATTCTCGGACAAGGTTCAATACTGTGCCCGGTTCGGCGTCAGGATTACCTTCGCCGAATGGCCCTGTATGCATCTTCCGCAAAAAATCCTCGCCGACAAGGGCGAGATCGCAGGCGAAGCGCCACTTGGAATCGCCAACAATCTTGATATCCAGATCGAATCTACCGCAACCGGCCGAGGCGATCTGAAGGGCGTGGTCGAGAGCAGATTCTCGATATTTAATGCCAGCACGATTCACGACCTCCTAGGTGCCACCACGGAGGAAAAAAGACAACGAGGCGAACCCGACCCGAGGCTGTCGTCTGCACTCGATATCGAAGAATTTACCGTCATCATGATCAAGGCCGTGATGAATCACAATCGCTTTAGCGAGAAGCCGCATCTGCTGTCAAAGGAGATGATTGCGGACGATGTAGTGCCCACGCCGATCCATATCTGGAACTGGGGCTTGGTCAATGCGACCGGAAGTGTGCAAACATTCGACCGTGAGGAGGCGCGTATCCACCTGATGCGGTCTGGAACCGCGACGGTGTATGAGGACGGCATTCATTTCCACCAGATGCGCTACGTGACGGAGCGCGCAGTTCGCGAAAACTGGTTCAGCCGCGCCCGCATGAAACGCACATGGACAATCGACGTGCGCTACACCAACGATACCAACGAACTCTGGCATTTCGATGCACAAAGCGGAAGCATGGAAAGCTGCGTCCTTATCGCCGCCGACGAACGCTTCAAAGACATGCGCTTGGAAGAGGCTGTCAACTTGCTGGAGTATCAAAAAGTGGAGAGAGAGGGCCGCCTGGACACTGCGGCGGCTAACTTGGCCCGTAACCACGCGAATGACGATGCAACGCTCCGTGAGGCAAAAAAATCCAGTAGGGCTGCGCGTAAGGGGATGAGCCAGACTGCGCAGACTGCAGATATGCGTGAAAACCGGCACGTTGAACAAGCTATTGAATGTGCCAAGGAGCGGCAGGAATTGAAAATGGCCGAAGCCGAGCCAGATGCTGAGGCCAAGGCAAAGGCGACTCCCCAGCGGGACGCGAAGGCACTTGAAGACCTAGTCAAACGAAATCAAGGACGCATGATCAACAAATTGAGGGGAGCACCATGAGGAATTTGGATCGTCAGTTTGCTGCCTTGCCGGCACAATATCGCGACGTAGAGCTGCCCGAGTATCAAGGCAATCCGCTGATTGAGGCATTGCCCCCGATCCTCAGCGAGGATGAAGCACTCCTCATGACCGGACACGCGATTATGTTCAGCGAATCCGAGCGAGCTCTGTCCAATAGCGTACGCATGCATTGTGTACGCCGGCTTGAGGATTTGGTGGTTGCCTTGCCGCTGCATGCGCTCTGCGAATGTGAAATTTCGATCCTTCTGCGTCGCGGTTATGTACCACGCAACCCCTGCTATCCGAGTACCTGGCGCAAAATAGCAGGCCACGCCACCGCGAGGAGTGCCACGCCCATCGTGCTTCCAGAATATCACCGGCCTTCGTCAGCATCGATGTTCCTTACTGGGCTGAGCGGCATTGGAAAATCGACCTTATTGAAGATGGTTTTACGCACATACCCTCCGGTCATATTGCACGAGCGCTACCGCGACATGCCGTTTCAACACACACAGATTGTCTGGCTCAAGATTGATTGCCCTCCTGATGCGTCGCTCAGCGGCCTGTGCAAGGAGTTCTTCAAGGCCGTTGATCGCTTGGTTGGCACCGACTATGCCAGGCAATGGGAACGAGGCCGCAAAACCATTCCCGACATGCAAGCAGCGATGGAGCGGATTGCCGAGATCTTTTTCATTGGCGTCTTGGTTATCGACGAGCTGCAGACATTAAGCGTTGCAAAGGCCGGCGGTGCGGACAAGATGATCAATTTTTTTGTGACTATGATCAATCAGATTGGTATACCCATCATTTTCGCCGGGACCTACAAGATCAAGGACCTCTTCGAACGCGAAATGCGCCAGGCTCGCCGCGTGTCGGATATGGGAACCACCGATTTCAGACGCTATGAGCAAGGCAGCGAACTCTGGGGGTACTTGCTCGACGCCATATGGCAGTATCAGTGGGTAAAAGAGCCCCAGCCATTGGATGAGGATTTGCGCTCACTCCTGTTCGATTTGACACAGGGAGTAACAGCGATCCTCATTGGGCTGTTCGCCTTAGCGCAAGCGATGGCGATTCGCGAAGGTTACGAAACGGTGGACACCTCTGTCCTACAAAAAGTTTACGACGAACGACTGGAACTGCTTCATCCGGCACTCAACGCCTTGAGATCTAATGACCCTGAACAATTAGCACTATTCGACGATCTCATACCAATCAACTATAGTATTTTTGAAGACAATATTTTCCAAGGCAAGAGCGCAGCCATTCTTGAGAGACTGCGTGAAACGGCGCTGCATGGCAATAATAACAAGCCGTCCAGCGCAACAAGCCCAGAGATTCCGGCAAGTACCGTAATCATCTCGGATGAAATTCGTGCTGGCGATCTTCGGGGTGCAATCGATGAGAAAACAGCAGCCCGTTTGCGGCGCTTGGGGATCATCAGTAGCAATGCTTCAGACATCGGAAAGGGATGAGAAATGGACTATCCGGCATTTTTTCCTCAGCCTCTCCCGGACGAGCTTCTGTATAGCGTCGCAGCGCGCTACCATCTGTTGGCCGTAAATAGCTCTTCAATTTTTACGTGCAACTTCCTTTTCTCCAATCGCACCGGTGGGCTGAATCATGATTTCCCATACGGACTCCAGGCCTTCGCCACAAACACGAATTGCCTGGGTGGTGATGGAAACCGCATCCTCGAACACCTGACGATCCTGCCCTACTTTGAACCATTCCTTACAGCCAGCACAGCATTGGCAGTTAAGGCAGCCATGCTGTCTTGCAACGCAAAATCCATCAAATTCTCACTCGGTCTCCCACCCGCACAGGTCGACGCAACGCATCCTTTGAGAATGTGTTTTGATTGCTTAGATGCCGATATTCGCACCACCGGATTCTCGTACTGGCACAGGGCGCATCAGCTCCCGGGAGTCTTGATGTGCGCCGAGCACATGAGCCCACTAGTTGCGCTGCCCCTCAAGATAAATCGCCTTTGGAAACACAGCTATCTGCTACCCTCCGACCTTGACACTGACAGTCTTGTTGTCAGCAGCCCACACCATAGCAAGCCGGTTTCAGACAGGCTTGTGGAGCTATCGCTCAATGCCAAGGTACTTATGTTCCAGCAATGGCCTCCGCTTGATCCATTCCGGCTTTGGCACACTTATCGTCACGGTCTGCGAGAGCATGGCTTTCTCTCCCGGGACGGCCAGATCCGCCAGCAATACTTTCAAGACGCCTTTTCCGTACACTACGCACCCCTCAAGGATTTGTTGTACTTCCGAGAATTGTTGTCCACGAATGCGATCAGGACGTTTTGCCCAGCGCTTGTGCGCAAACCACGCGCAGGCAAGCATCCACTCAAACATCTCCTGATGATTGGCTTTTTATTTGGTGACATCGAAACTTTCAAAAAATACTACGATGCGGCCGACGTCCACGCCGAGGGGCAGCCGGTCAATCTCATTCAAATTTCCAAGCCCACTCCAAATAACAGCCGCAGCCCCAGTTCTCGCCAGCTTAATGACCTGCTGATAGCGGAGGGGCTGTCTTTGCGTCAGGCTGCGCGCCAGTTGGGCCTGACGGCATCGACACTGGCCGTTCATGCCGCTCGCGCCGGCATCAAGGTCAAGTCTCGCGCAAAAACGTTAACACCCGAGATCAGGGCAGCAATAGGCCTAGAGCTTTCCAAAGGAACGCATCCCGCTACGATTATACAAATGCATCATGTTTCGCGCACATCGGTCTATCGCATCCAGCAGTCTGACATGGCAATTTTCTCAATACGAATGTCGGCCAAACTGGCCGCTAAACGGAGCCAGTTTGCCGCTTTTACGGACGCCAATCCCGAACACACAAGGAAGATGCTCGAACGCTCGATCGAGAGTGGCTTCCGATGGCTGTACCAGAACGACAAAGCCTGGCTAGTGGATCACCTCCCGAAAATAGTCAGATGTCAGCATCGCAGGCCCAGAGTCGACTGGGCCAAGCGAGATGCCGACTTCAGCGCCGAGGTAGAAGAATTTATGCATAGGCCGTGCGATGCCGACGATATGCCAACACACATTTCGCGGTCGCACATATATAGGCACATCCCGGATCTTGGAAAAAAAGGGCCGGCCACCCACAAGCTGCCGCTAAC
>CANFGA010000178.1 GCA_947446335.1 Oxalobacteraceae bacterium
ATTCCTGGCGCCGCCGGTGGGCGAGGGCAATACCATCGAGGCTGCGCGCCAGGCGATGCAACTGACCTATCTGCACTGGGGCTTGTCCGGCTGGGGCGTCTACACGCTGGTGGGGATGTCGCTGGCATTTTTCAGCTATCGGCACGGCATGCCGTTGACGATACGTTCGTCGCTGTATCCCTTGTTCGGCAAGCGCATCCACGGCGCGATCGGCGACGCGGTCGACATCGCGGCCGTGCTGGGCACGGTGTTCGGGATTGCGACTAGCCTCGGGATCGGCATCATCCAGCTCAATTTCGGGCTGAAGCACATGTTCGGCATCCCTGAGGCGACTTCGACCCAGACGATACTGGCGATCCTGATCGTAGTTTTTTCCGCGATTTCGGCCGTGACCGGGGTCGAGAAGGGGATTCGCCGCCTGTCCGAATTCAACATGCTCTTGGCCTTGCTGCTGATGCTGTTCGTGCTGTTTTCCGGCAAGACCATCTTCTTGCTCAATGCCTTGGTGATGAACGTCGGCGATTACGTGACCAACTTCGTGAGCTTGTCGCTCAATACCTACGCCTACAATCAGCCGACCGAGTGGCTCAATGCATGGACCATCTTTTTCTGGGCCTGGTGGATCGCATGGGGCCCGTTCGTCGGCCTGTTCCTGGCCCGCATTTCGCGCGGACGCACGATACGCC
Source organism: Oxalobacteraceae bacterium (assembly GCA_947446335.1). Taxonomy (GTDB): domain Bacteria; phylum Pseudomonadota; class Gammaproteobacteria; order Burkholderiales; family Burkholderiaceae_D; genus Janthinobacterium. The sequence continues at coordinate 687 of CANFGA010000178.1, forward strand.
AGTTCGTCGCCGGCACCTTGATATTGCCGCTGGTGTTCATGATGGCATGGATGTCGATCATGGGTAACAGCGCGATCGACATGGTGATGAACAATACCGGTGTGCTCGATTTCGGCCAGCAAGCGATGGCCAATCCGGGCTCGTCGATCTATCTATTCCTGGAAAGCTTTCCATGGGTAGGCGTGACCACGGTCGGGACCACGATCCTGGCCATCGTCTTTTTCATCACCTCGGCCGATTCCGGTGCGCTGGTGCTGTCGAACATGACATCAAGGCTGCGCAACCCTGCCAGCGACGCGCCGCCATGGATGCGCATCCTGTGGGCTGCCATCATCGGCGTGCTGACCGTGGCGTTGCTGATGGCGGGTGGCTTGACCGTACTGCAAGGCACTGTCGTGATCATGGGCTTGCCGTTTGCCTTCGTTCTGTTCCTGATGATGCTGGGGCTGCTGAAGGCGCTGAAGGTTGAGGGCTTGAAGGAAGACAGTCACCGTGGCAGTTTGTCGGGGATGTTGTCGGGCCGGATGGCGCCAAGCGACGCGGTGGCCGGCAGCTGGCATCAACGCCTGGCGCGCGCGGTCAGTTTTCCTAGTCACCAGCAAGTGACGCGCTTTTTGCAAGAAGTGGGCAAGCCGGCGCTGGAAGAGATCCGCGCCGTGTTGTCGGGCAAAGGCTTCCACGTCGATATCAAGGAGGGCGTGGATGAGGATGAACACCTGGCCTTGACCGTGGATCTGGGCGGCGAGCAGAATTTCATCTACCAGATCTGGCCTTTGAAATGCGTGATGCCGGCTTTTTCAATCCGGACCACGCGCGCCAATTCGCATTATTATCGGGTCGAGGTTCATATCGGCGATGGCGGCCAAGGCTACGATCTGGCCGGTTACAGCAAGGAACAGGTCATCGCCGATATTCTCGACCAGTACGAGCGGCACATGTTCTTCCTGCATACCCAGCGCGAGGGTCCCGGTGGCGATGGCGCGCTGCCGGCGGGGCCGGCGCAGTCCTGAGCTTCAGCGCTGCGGCTGCAGCGTGGGCCACAGTGCCCACAGCAGCAGCGCGCTCAGCAAGGCCGCGCTGCAATCGATCAGCCAGTCCGAGACCGCGCCGTGGCGGTAGGGCAGCAAGCTTTGCAGCAATTCATCGACCGCGCCCATCGCCGCTATGGTGGCGACCGATTTGATGCTTCTTTGCCAGCGGTTGCCGTTGCTGCCGCCAAAGAGCAGCAGCGTCAGGCCGGCATAGGCTGAAAAATGCAGCACGATCCCCGGCGCATAGGCACCGATGTCGCTGCGCGCGCCGGGCACCGAGCCCAGCGCGAGGATCAACAGGTACAGCGCGATCGCGCAGCGGTAGCGCTGTTTTTGCAATCCGGGCTCGAAAAAGATGGTTGAAAGCAGGTTTTGCATGGGCTGGCTCTGGTTGGCAGGGCTGGCGACGATACCACATGAGCAGCCTGCTGCGAGGTGTTCATCTGATGATTTGAATAAGGCTGGAGAGGCTGCGAGCGCTTTGCTGAAAATTCAAAGCAATGAGCGCCGGCCGGAATTGGGGGTGGTGTGTCATTGATTCAAACACACCTGACCTTGATCACGCATATCGGTTGCATGTATCGCGGCTGAGATAATCATAGCGATTGAACATGACAAGAGCATGACATCGCGCAATGTTTTCCTTGTTTTTGCGCAAAATGGTTGAAAAAAGTGAAAAAAAAGCCCGCTGGTAAAAGCGGGCTTGAAACTATTTTCTTGGAGGAGAATAGTGGAGACAAACAAATTATGCTGCATTGCCGCATCGACGTCCAATTGGTATTTTGGATACCCCTGATAGATTTTTTTTATGGTCAACCGGGGCCTGTCGATGCAGTCTGTCTGGTCCTGGTCACAGCATGATGGCCTGGTCCGGCAATTGGTTCGGGCCCGCGCCAGTGGCTGGAAAATGTTCGGCCAACAAGGCATTGAGCGCATTGATCGCTGCCAGCGTGCTTTCATGAAATTCCCCCTTGGCAAAGCCCTGCGTCATCGTGTTGCACAGTGCGCGCCACTGGGTTTTGTCGATGCGGCGCCCGACATGGCGATCGGCCACGATCTCGACCGCGTGTTCGGCCAGATTGACGTAAATGAGCACGCCGCAATTGTCTTCGGTATCCCAGATCCCGTATTGTGCAAACAGTTCCAGCGCGCGCTGGCGGTTGCTGGTACCCCTGAAGACGGCATCGAGATCGAGCGCCGCCTCGACGATCAGCCTGATTTCGGCGCGATGAATTTTTTCGCCTTGCCCGATCTGGTGCTGGATCGCCGTCAGGCTCGCGGCCGGAAAAGCGCGCCGCCCGGCCGCAGTCGTGCTCGCCAGATGCTTGATGGCGCGCTTGCAGCGGCCCGTAAAAGAAGTTGCATTCATCACCAGTTCCCCGAGGCGCCGCCGCCGTCAAATCCGCCACCACCGCCTGAAAAACCGCCGCCACCGCCGCCGGAAAAGCCACCTCCGCCGCCACCGCCACCGTGACCGAAGCCGCCGCCGAGCGCGCTGCCGAGCAAGACGCCGGTTGCGCCGTGGCTCCAGCCATCGCGATGCACCTTGCCGCGCGAGCGGAACATCGCGCCGAAAGCGAGCACGCCAAAGAGCAACAATGGCCACCAGGAACCGATGCTGGCGGGCGCTTTTTGTTGCGGTGCAGAAAATGATTCCTGGTTCAACAGCGCGGCGATCGCCCCCACGCCGGCGACCAGGCCGCCGTAATAATCATTTTGTCGAAAATGCGGTGCAATCACGTCTTGCAAGACGCGCTTGGACTGGGCATCGGTCAGCACGCCCTGAACGCCGCGCCCGGCTTCGATGCGCAAACGGCGCAGCGCCTGCGGATTGTCTTTCGCCACCAGCAGCAGCACGCCATCGTCCTGTCCCTTGCGGCCCAGTTTCCACGCATCGGTGACGCGGATGCTGTATTGCTCTATCGCTTCCGGCGCCGTGCTGGAAACGAGCAGGACGGCGATCTGGTTGCCGCTCTTTTGTTCATGCTCAAGCAGCACGCGCTCGAGCGCGCTGACTTCGCTCGCATCGAGCATCCCGGCCAGATCGCTCACGCGCGCGGCCAGCGGCGGAACCGGCTGCAGCGCGCCCAAGGCTGGCGCTGCGGCCGGCTGCGCCGCAACTACCGGCGCTGCCGGCACTGCCGGCGCTGTTGTGACTGTCGGTGCCTTGGCCGGCTGGGCGCTGGCCGGGGCCGCGTGCAGCATCGTCAGCGCCATCAGCGGCGCTGACAGCAGCGTCCGCCATTTGGCGGACAAGTCGTGCGCATGAGTGCGTGACATCGGATTCACTTTCCGAAATTGACGGCGGGCGCGGTCGAAATCGCCTTCTCATTGTCGACCGTAAACGATGGCTTGACGTGGTAGCCGAACATCATCGCCGTCAGGTTGCTGGGGAAGCTGCGCGCGAGCACGTTGTAGTCCTGGACCGCGACGATGTAGCGCTGGCGCGCCACGGTGATGCGGTTCTCGGTCCCTTCGAGTTGCGATTGCAGATCGCGAAAGCTGGTGTCGGCCTTCAGATCCGGGTATTTCTCGGAGACGACCATCAGGCGCGAGAGCGCCGATGACAACTGGCCCTGGACTTGCTGGAATTTCTGGAACGCCTGCGGATCGTTCAGCACTTCCGGCGTGATCTGGAAACTGGTGGCCGAGGCGCGTGCGCGGGTGACCGCTTCCAGCGTCTCGCGCTCGTGCGAGGCATAGCCCTTGACGGTATTGACCAGATTCGGGATCAGATCGGCGCGGCGCTGGTATTGATTGACCACTTCGCCCCAGGCGGCCTTGGTGGCTTCATCCTTGGTTTGAAACTGGTTGTAGCCGCAGCCCGACAGGACGCCGGCGATGAGGCCCACTGTCAGCAGGCGTTGCATGGTTCGGATGATGCTTGTCGAGATTGTTTGCATGATGGTGGACTGATGGTCGGTTGGCATGAAGTCAAATATACATCAACCATGATGAATTGGCGTTTGTTTTGCAGCGCTTGAGTTCAGCGCAAGGGCGCTTGATTTGATTGTTGCGCCGTTGGCCGCTTCAGTTGACGCGCCGCTGGCGTTACAATGCGGGCGCTGCAGCATCGAGCTGCGTTCCATCCATCATTGCATTCAAAGGCGCGCCGTGAATTTTATCAACAAGTTATCTGCCGCCTGGACGGCCAACGACTCTTTGCTGTGCGTCGGACTCGATCCCGACATCGCCAGGATGCCGGCAGCGTTGCAAGAACAGCCCGATGGCATCGTCACCTTTTGCAAGGCGATCATGGATGCGACCTTCGATCTGGCCTGTTCGTTCAAACCGCAGATCGCGTATTTCGCCGCGCTCGGCGCGGAGCGGCAACTGGAAGACATCTGCCGTTATGCGCGCGAAAGCTATCCGCATATTCCCTTGATCCTGGATGCCAAGCGCGGCGACATCGGCGCCACCGCGCATCAATATGCGCGCGAAGCGTTCGACCGTTATGGCGCCGATGCCGTCACCGTGAACCCGTACATGGGCTTCGATTCGGTTCAGCCTTACATGGAATGGGAAGAGCGCGGCGTCATTGTCCTGTGCCGCACCTCGAATCCGGGCGGCTCCGACTTGCAATTCTTGAATGTCGACGGCACGCCGCTGTATCAGCACGTGGCGCGCCTGGTGGCTGAAAAATGGAACCGCAACGGACAATGCGCTCTGGTCGTAGGCGCAACTTTTCCGGATGAATTGGCGCAGGTGCGTTCCATTGTTGGCGACATGCCCTTGCTGGTGCCCGGCATCGGCGCTCAGGGCGGCGATGTTGCCGCCACGGTGCGCGCAGGCAAAACAGCCGATGGCATGGGGATGATGGTCAATTCATCGCGCGCGATTTTGTACGCGGCGCAGCAACCGGGCGAAGATTACGCGATGGCCGCGCGCCGCGTCGCCCTGGCCACGCGCGACGAGATCAATTTGTACCGGGGCTGATCAAGGTGCCAGGCTACATGCGCTGCGGTGCAATGCTTTCTGCGTAGTCGTACAGCGCGCCCAGGATCTCTTCGCCGTGCTCGTCGGCAGTCTCGGACAATTGATCGATCGCGCTGAACAATTGCTCGATGGTGCGCGCACCGAAGGCGCCGTCGAACAGGCGCTCGGCGCGTTCACGCTCCCAGCGCTGGGCTTCACCTTCGCTCAAGCTGGACGGAAAGTTGCGTGCGCGGTAGCGAAACAGCAACTGGCTCAGGCGTGCATCGTCAAACGTCGGCGTAGCGGCGGCCAGTTGCTGGGGGTTCTGCTTGCGCAGCGTCTCCAGCAGCTTGCGGTCATTGTTGCCGATGAAGCCACCATACAAGTCTTCATCGACATCGACCGCTTCCTGCGCGGCGGGGCGCTCGAATACCTCGGCCCAGATCGCCGCCATCCCTGGTCCGGCCGCAGCCGCTTGCGCATGGCGGTGCGCGGCGGCCAGATCGATGCCCCATTGTTCGGCCCGCGCTGCGGACAAGGTCTTCAAATTGCCCACCACCATCGGCGACTTGTTGATGTGGATGCTCTTGATCGGCAGCCGCGTCACCCCTTCTGGCAAGGCATCCGTTTTCGTAAACATCCGCAAGCGGATCGCCGCCGCATCCAACCCGAACAGTTCTGCCGGGTCGAAGCTGCAATCCCAGACGATCACTTCATTCTTGTTGCTCGGGTGCATCGCCAGCGGCCACACCAGCGCGATGCAGCCGCGCTCGGGCGCGAACATGCCGGAGATGTGCAGGAAAGGCTGGCGCAAGCCTGGCGCCAGTTGCAGGCCGATTTCGTCGGACACCCGGCCCTTCTTGTGCAGCGCGAAGCAAAAATCGAACAATTTCGGATTTTTTTGCTTGATCAGGCGCGCCAGCGCGATCGTGGCGCGCACGTCCGACAAGGCGTCGTGCGCAGCATCGTGCGTCAAGCCGTTGGCCGCGCACAGATGCTCGAGCCTGAAGCTGGTGCGCCCATCTTCGCGCGTGGGCCAGACCATGCCTTCCGGGCGCAGCGCATAAGCGGTGCGCACCACGTCCATCAAGTCCCAG
>CANFGA010000179.1 GCA_947446335.1 Oxalobacteraceae bacterium
AGCGCTGGTCAGGTGCAACGAGGAACTGGAAATTGAAGGATGAGGTTTGGCTGAATCCAGAACGGAGTCAGCCGGAAATATTAAAGCAAGCTGCTTGAACTGACGCGACATCTATGTTGACAACTACCGTTTTCAGGATTCATCGTTACTGCACCATCGTTGAAATGGTGGCAAGCAGTTGATCGTTGAGTTTGTTGATGTCGAGGTTGATGGCGACCTGGCGCGCCATCTGCTTTTCTTTGCCGACGGCAAGGCGCAGACTGTTGATCCTGATCTGCAAGTCACTGCACTGGCGCAATGCGGCGCGGCGTGCAGCCGCTTGCTCGGGGCTGTCGGCAATCTGGAAGGCGCCGCTCAGGCGTGCCGCTTGCAGCGCAAGCAAGCTGTCCATCCAGCCCTGATACAGCGCATGCAGCGTGGCCTGGGGCTGGCGCCGCAGCGCGAGCGCGTGCAAAAATTGGTCGTTGACTGCCTGCGTGCAGGCCTCGCCGGGCAGCGCAACAGCGACGACATCGCCATCCAGAATGACCTTGTCCGCGTCATTCAAGGCCAGTCGCTTGTGCGCCATCGACAACATCAGGCTTTGTTGCGAATTTTGCTGCAGCCCTTGCTGTGACCCTTGCTGTGTCCCTTGTCGCGCTTTTTCGTGCGAATTTTCGGCCAACTTCAGCAGCAACAGCATCGGATAAGGAATGGCGCGATGGATCAGTTCAGCAAGCCGCATTGGCTTGGCCTGCACGTCGGCATCGGCTTTCAAGGTCACGTAGAGCACCGCGATTTCCAGGTAGTCGCGCACGTCGTCTCGGTATTCCGGCACGCCGATCGTGTTCGGCTTGAGCGCCGCCAGCCAGTCGATCTGGGCTATGCCTTCAATAATCTGACGCTTGTCGCTGGCGTTGGGTGTGGCATGTTCGATCAGCAGTTTCTTGTTCACGCGCTGATCGACGCGGCAATCCAAGGGCAGATCAAGCGCGGCGATCAGGTCTTCCGCTGTGATCTTTTCCACAGTCATGGCGCTGCCTCGGCCAGCACGACCAGGAAGGCCACGACTTCGAAGTCATTGCTGCCGAAAAATTCACCCTTCATCGCGTGGGTGCCGCCGCTCGAAAACAAACTGGCGACGGCACGCTCTTCATTTTTTCCGACCACCGAAGCGACGGCGGCAGCAAGCAATTTTTGCGCGTGACGCATGTCTTCGCCATGCCTGGTGGCCGTATCGAAACGATGGGCGGCTGCGGCGTCCGGCAAGTCGCGCCCCAGAGCCAGGCGCTTGAGTCGGTCGAGAATCCGCTTGGCCTGGGTATAAGGCAGGACTACGCTGCCATCGTCGGCGACCTGCACCAGGTAATACGGCGCCAGCGGGTACGACGTGTCTGTGACTTTTTGCGCAGCAGTGCCTTCTGCGCGCAGACAAAAGATGATGCCGGGTGGAATATCGGCATCGGCGCTGATCGTGACCGCATGGGCGCCCAGTGGCTGGCCATCGAGCTTGCCCGGATCGGCTTTCAGATATTGAGCCAGGTCGATACGGAAATCGGTCAGGGTCAGATCAGTGATAGCCACGCCGCTGGACAAGTCTTCCAGATCGATCACCGAGTCTTGCAGCTTGAGCAATTGCTTGCGCCGGTATTCAAGATCGTTCATCGGGTTGCCCGATTGTTGCTCGATCAGATTCTCTTCGCCAGTGGCGGAAATATCGAGCAACACCATGCGGCCGCTAACGCGCTGCTCCAGATTGATGTATTCCTCCAGCTCCATGTTGGGCCAGAAGTTGACCAGTTGAATGCTCTGGTTAGGCGAACCGATGCGATCGATCCGGCCGAAGCGCTGGATAATGCGCACCGGATTCCAGTGGATGTCGTAGTTGATCAGCCAGTCGCAATCCTGCAAGTTCTGGCCTTCCGATATGCAATCGGTGGCGATCAGCAGATTCAGTTCGCCCTCGCTTGCCAGTTCGGCCGGGCGTTCCTTGGCGCGCGGTGCAAACGCAGATAACACGTTGCCCATGTTCTTTTTCAGGCCAGCCAGCGTGGTCTGGATGCCGCCACCGCCGGTCACCAATGCCGACTCAATGCCAAGCGCACTCTTGGCCCAGGGCGCCAGCTGCGCGTAGAGATAGTGGGCGGTATCGGCAAAGGCCGTGAAAACGATGATCTTGCGATTGCCGGCGTTGATCGGATGCCGGCATTTTTCTTCAACGATGGCGCGCAGCGCAGCGAGCTTGGCGTCGCGCGTGGCGTCGACTTGCTTGCCGGCCGCCAGCAGCGTGGCCAGGCGGTTGCGGTCTTCGGTCAGGTCTTGTTTCCACTGGATCAGATCGACATCGGCCAGCAATACCTTGACCTTGCGCCCGACCAGCAGCGTCTCGAAGGCCGGGTCGTCGATGTCCACATCGGCAATATCAATTTCCTCGATGCCATCGACATGGGCCTCGATATGGGCCAGCGTCGCATCGACGTCTTTCAGTTGGCGCGCTATCGTCAGCGTGAATGACGACACCGCACTTTCCATGCGCTTCAGTACGTTAATGCGCAGCAAGTGAATCAGGCTTTCTTCGCGATCGGCTTGCCGAAAGAAACTCTGGCCGCCGCGTATTTGGGTGCTGTATTTCGCATCGTAGGCGTCTTGCTTGTGCGGCAGCACATAGCGCAGCGGCGCATAGCTGGCGAGATTGAGACGCCGGATTTCTTGATTGATTTCCCTGATCGCGAAAAATTCGCCAGCCAGGTCCACGTCGGCCTTGATGTTGATCGGTGGCAAGCGATCCGGGAAGCGGCCCGTTTCCGCGATGCCGTAATATTTTTCGATATGCCTGCGCGAACGGGCGATGGTCAGGTGATCGAGCAGCGTGAAGTAATCGAAGCCCAGCATCTCAATCAGCCTGGCCGGCGTCTTCTCGACCTCTTCCAGATTCAGCCAGCGATTGAACTGCGTTTGTGCCTTGCGCGTGGTTGCGTCGATGCTGGCAATGCCGTGTTCCTGCAGTGCAGTGTCATCGCCTTCGGTGACAAACGCGATCTGATTGCGCAAGTCGGCCAGGCGGTTATTGACCGGAGTGGCGGACAGCATCAGCACGCGGGTCTTGACGCCATCCTTGATGATGCGGCGCATCAGGCGGTCATAGCGGGATTCTTTTTCCTTGTGCGTGCTCTTGTTGCGGAAGTTGTGCGATTCATCGATCACGACCAGATCGTAATTGCCCCAGTTGACGTGGGATAGATCGATGTCGCCCGACGCACCGCCGTCGCGCGACAGATCGGTATGGTTCAGCACGTCATAGTTGAGACGGTCGGCGGCCAGCACATTGCGCTTGTCGTTGGTCTTGTACAGCGTCCAGTTGTCACGCAAACGCTTGGGCGCCAGAACCAGCACCCGGTCGTTGCGCAGCTCGTGATACTTGATGATCGCCAGTGCTTCGAAGGTCTTGCCAAGGCCAACGCTGTCGGCGATGATGCAGCCGCCAAAACGGTTCAACTTGTCGATGGCACCGACGACACCGTCGCGCTGAAACTTGTACAGTTTCTTCCAGACCGCCGTGTTGCGGATGCCGGTGGCCGATTTGACGATGCGCTCCTCGTCCATTTCCTCGCCACGATCGTGGAAAACATGGTGCAAAATAAGCGAATACAGTGTGACGGGGTCGCGCAGTTCGCCTATCGATTGCAAGGATTGAATCAGCGCCGCCCTGGTCCCTGGCTGTGTCCGCAATCCGGCCCATTGATGATCGAACCAGAGAGCCAGTCCGGTCGCTTCGGCCAGCGATTCCGATGCCTGGATCAGGCTCAGAGGATTGCCCGGAGTCAGTCCCAAACCATCGGTACTGAAGGCGAAGGAGCCCAGCACAGCCTGGATGCACGTCGATTGGGCATCGCTGAGCACCACGGCGCCTTGCGGCACCTTGCCCGGCGCCCGGCGCAGCTCCACTTTCTCGGTGACCCAGTGCGCGCACCGAAGTGCCAGCCAGCGCGTTTGCAAGCGATTGCGGGCGGCACGGTCGCCGCTGCCGCCAAGAAATTCAAGCACATCATCTTCAAGCGGCAAGATCAATTGCACTTGTTTCAAGCCAGCCAGTGACTCTTGCAACTCAGCGAAGGCAAACAGGGAGAACGTGGGGCTGACGCATCCCAGATGGCTTCCCTGCTTCAAATGCAAACGAATCAGGTCGATGACGCGGTCGGCGCCTGTGTTGGGGATCAGCTTCATTGGCTAACACCCGTCGTCGACCGGGTTGTTACCTTGATCGCCGAGCGCGCTGGCCGTCTGTTTTGCAATCCAGCCGTCGATGTCGCCACGGGAAAAGCGCCACATCCCGCCGACCTTGAAGGCCGGGATTTTTTTTGCCGCCGCCAGTCGGTAGATCGTTCGATCCGTGACCCTCAAATAGAGCGCGACCTGCTTGATTGTGAGAATCTCGTTCTTACTTGCACTTATTGTCATGATGACAAATAATGACAGAATAGTGCAAAATATTCAATTAATAGTTGAATATTTAGTATTTAATATTGATAACTATTTTCAACCTACATTCGGGGATCGCGGCGTCGATTGCGAAGTAACTGCGCTGCAACTGGGGTGCTCCGGTGCTGCGCGCAAGGCCTGCTGCAGGCCATCGAGCAGCAGCGCCAGGATCGCGCCGCGATCCGCCTTGCGCGCGCCATTCATCCAAGCTCCAGACGCTAGGGCTTGATCGTGATTTCGTTGAGCACGCTGGCCACGCCCGGCGCCATCCAGGCGGCGCGCTCGGCTTCCTCGCGCTCGACCCAGGCATGCACCTTTCCTTTGAGTATGACCTCGTTGCCATTGGTCTCGATCATGATGTGGCTGGCGTCGAGCTCGGCATTGCGCTTGAGCGCGTCCTCGATCTTGCTGCGGATATCTTGCGGCGAGAGCTTGGGATGGATCAGGATCAGGTTATTGACGCTCTTCACCCCCTTGATCCGGCGCACCGCATCTTCTGCGCGCCGCCGTTGATAATGCCATTCGGTCTCGCCGTCGAGATCGATGCAGCCATCCTTGACGATGACCTTGATCGCATCGTTGAAATGCGGCACCTGCGCCTTCAACGCGGCCACCGCATCGCGCGCGATTTCGGGATCGGTGCGACCAAGATCGGGCAACTTGACTTCGATGTCGTTGGCGACGGCGAGCACGCCCAGGACGCGCTTGGCGTCGCGCTCGGCCGCCAGCTTCTGATCATAGCTGTGCACGATGCCGGCCAAGGTCACTACCTTGTTCTTCACTGCGACGCCGATATCGGTTGCATCGATGTCCGCATCCCAGTGCAATTCATATTCAACGTCTCTCTTGATGTCGCTGTCAGACTTCATGATGATCTCCATCTTATCGAGTTTGCTTCCGGTTTGATCTGTTGCGCGTGATCGACAATCGGGCCAGAGCGCTGCGCAATACGACCGATGATTCATTTTTTTGAGATGACCAGCCTTGATCCGGATCAAGGCCACTGCCACGCCGGAGGCCGATTCTGTGATGCGAACCGTGCTGCAAACCATCAAACGACAAGCAAGCAAATCCACCGGAGAGCAGGCACCATGGATATCAACGAAGCCATCTTCGGGCGCCGCTCGACGCGCAACTACACAGCGCAGGCGCTCGATCAGGAAGTGCTGCGGCGCCTGATCGACGCCGCCATCCACGCGCCCAGCGCAGTGAGCTTGCAGGCCAATATCGCTACGATCAAAGCGCTGATTCATCCGGGACGTGTGTCCCTTGCGAAACGCGCTTTGAAGTCGGCGGAAAGCGCCACCACGCCAGCAGTACCGCCAACCCGAAGAGCGAATAAGCCAGCGTGAAGACCCACAAGGGCGCATCGACATACAGCCATTGAGCAAGCCAGTGTTCGATGAAGCTGCCGCTGTAGCCTTGCGCGCCAGCGCGCTCGCGCAAGTGCATCTCCAGCGTGGTCAACGGACAGGTGATGCCGAGCCAGGCCTCGGCCACGACGATGGCAATACTCAGCAGATGCGCCAGCCTGAGCCAAAGGCGATTGACCCATGGCCAGTGCCACACATTGCCAACGATAATCAGAAGCAGGCCGCTGACGGCAAATGCGACAACGCCGACATGCAGCGTCAGCACCATGTCGGCAAGCAACTGCCAGTTCCTGTCACCTACCATCTGTCACTCCACTTGCCGATTTTCGCTAACTGATTTTAGCCGATCAATGGTGACGATCGCATCGCGTGGTGCAATGGCGCAAATCCGCGGTGTTATACGATCCCGGTCGCGTAGTAGACGCCGATGATGACGAACACGGCAGCGGTCTTGATCAGCGTGATAACGAAAATGTTCTTGTAAGCCTGGCGATGGGTCAGGCCGGTCACCGCCAGCAAGGTGATGACCGCGCCATTGTGCGGCAAGGTATCCATGCCGCCGCTGGCCATCGCCGCGACCCGGTGAAACACTTCCAGTGGGATGCCGGCCGCCTGCGCATTCAAGATGAAGGTGTCCGCCATCGCGGCCAGCGCGATGCTCATCCCGCCCGACGCGGAACCGGTCACGCCGGCCAGCGTGCTGACCGAAATGGCGACATTCATCAAGGGATCGGGGATCGCCTTCAAAGCGCCGCTGATCGCAACAAAACCGGGCATGGCGGCGATCACGGCGCCAAAACCATACTCAGACGCGGTGTTCATCGACGCCAGCAGCGCGCCGCCGACGGCGGCCTTGCTGCCTTCGGCAAATTTCTTGCTGA
>CANFGA010000180.1 GCA_947446335.1 Oxalobacteraceae bacterium
CAGTTCTGGCCAGCGCAGCAACGTTACCGGATGATCGAGGTAAAAGGTCCCGGGGACCGTTTGCAAGACAACCAGAAACGCTGGTTGGACTATTGTGCCGAACATCAGATGCCGGTGGCGGTGTGCCATGTCCAATGGTGCGGCACTGACGGGAACAGTCTTTGAACGACACGGCCGATGGCAGCCTAGCCTTGATTGACGCGCCGGCATACACCATCGCCGTGCGATCCTTGTGCGAATTCACCGCAAAGCAGGGCGACCTTGATCTGCGCTTCACGCCCTCGCCCACCGCCCAGGAAGGGATCGCCGGACATTGCCTGGTGACGGCGAGACGATCGGCGAGCTACCAGCGCGAGCTCAGCCTGGAGGGGCATTTCGGGCCTTTGCATGTGCGCGGGCGCGCCGATGGTTATGATCCGCAGTTGCACCGGCTGGAAGAAATCAAGACCTTTCGCGGCGATCTGGGCGCGATGCCGGACAACCAGCGCCAGCTGCACTGGGCCCAGGCCAGGATCTACGGTCATCTGCAATGCCAGAAACTGAGGTGCGCCAGCATCGAACTGGCGCTGGTCTATTTCGATATCGCCAGCCAGGCAGAAACCGTGCTGGTCGAGCTCTTTTCCGCCATCGATCTCGAGCAATTCTTCGACTTGCTGTGCAACCGTTTCATCGATTGGGCCAAGCAGGAAATGGCGCACCGCAGCGGGCGCGATGGCGCGCTGCTCGAGATGGCGTTTCCGCATGCCAGTTTCCGGCCCGGACAACGCGAACTGGCCGAAGCCATGTACAAGGCGAGCAAGCGCGGCTGCTGCCTGCTGGCGCAAGCGCCGACCGGCATCGGCAAGACCATCGGCAGCCTGTTCCCGCTGCTGAAGGCGAGCGCCCAGCACAAACTGGACAAGATCTTTTTTCTGGCGGCGAAAACCTCAGGCCGCCAGCTTGCGCTCGACGCGCTATCGGTGATCAAGAACAGCCATCCCTTGCTGCCGCTGCGCGTGCTCGAACTCGTCGCCAAAACCACCGCTTGCGAATATCCGGAACTGGCTTGCCATGGTGAATCGTGTCCGTTGGCGCAGGGTTTTTACGACCGGCTGGCAGCAGCGCGCAGCGCCGCGCTGCTGCTGCCCTTGCTCGACCGGGAAAGCCTGCGCACGGTCGCCTTGGCGCATCAAGTCTGCCCGTATTACCTGGGGACCGAGCTGGCGCGCTGGTGCGATGTCATCGTCGGCGATTATAATTATTACTTTGATATCAGCGCCCTGCTCCACGGCTTGACCATCGCCAATGGCTGGCGCGTGAGCGTGCTGGTCGATGAAGCCCACAACATGGTGGCGCGTGCGCGCAAGATGTATTCGGCCGAACTGAAGCAAATCGACTTGAAAGCAGTGCGCAAAACGGTAGCGGGAGAGATGAAAAAAGTGCTGGATCGGCTGCATCGGCAATGGCGAACACTCGAAAAGCAGCAAGACTCAGCCTACGCCGCCTATCCGGCCATTCCGGAAAAATTCATCCAGGCGTTGCAAGCATGTAGCGCCGCAATCGGCGCCCACTTTGCCGACAATCCGCGCATGGTCGATCCGCTGTTGCAGCGCTTTTATTTTGACGTGCTGCTCTTCATCCGGCTCGCCGACAGCTTTGCCGATCATTCGCTGTTCGATATCACGAACGCGCCATCGGGCTCCACGCTCTGCATCAGGAACATCATTCCCGGCCCGTTCCTGCAACCGCGTTTTGCCGCCAGCCACAGCAGCGCCTTGTTTTCAGCCACGCTCAGTCCGTGGAATTATTACAGCGATCTGCTGGGCATGCCCACCAGCACGGTATGGATCGATGTCGGCTCGCCATTCGAGGCGGCGCAACTGACGGTGCACGTCGCGCGTCACATCTCGACCCGGTTCGCCCATCGCGCGCACTCGTTGCAGCCGATTGCAGAACTGATGGCGCGCCAATATGCCACGCAAGAAGGGAACTATCTGGCCTTTTTCAGCAGCTTCGATTACATGGAAAAAGTGCTGGCCACATTGACCGAACGCTATCCTGACATTCCAGTGTGGCAACAAGATAGGCGGATGGATGACAGCGGCCGAACACGGTTCCTGGCGCGCTTCACGCTCGATGGCCGTGGCATCGGCTTTGCGGTGCTCGGCGGCTCCTTCGGCGAAGGGATCGACTTGCCGGGTGCGCGCCTGATCGGAGCCTTCATTGCCACGCTCGGCTTACCGCAGATTAATCCGGTCAATGAACAGATTCGCTTGCGCATGGAGCGCCTGTTCGGCGCCAGCTCGGGCTATGACTACACTTATTTGTATCCGGGTCTGCAAAAGGTGGTTCAGGCAGCGGGCCGCGTGATCCGCACCGAGTCCGACCAGGGAGTGATCCACCTGATCGACGATCGTTTTTCCCGGCCTGAAGTGCAGCAATTGTTGCCACTCTGGTGGCAAGTCGGTAACAGAACAGCATAAAATGACAGCCGACGGGTAGTCCGGTGCAAACAGCTGCACCGACATCAGCGCCTCAATCAGGATCAAGACCAGGAGAACTGACATGTATGTACCGGCCCATTTTGATGAATCCCGCACCGAAGTGCTGCATGATCTCATCTTGCAACATCCTTTTGGCATGCTGGTCACGCATGGCGCCAGCGGACTCGATGCCAACCATATCCCTTTTGAACTCGATCCCCGCCAAAGCCAGATGGGGATATTGAAGGCCCATGTGGCGCGCGCCAATCCGGTGTGGAAGGACATATCCGATGGCGACGAGGTCATGGTGATCTTTCGAGCCGCCGATGCCTATGTGTCGCCCAATTGGTATCCGTCCAAGCACGAGTTCCACAAACAAGTGCCGACCTGGAATTACATCGTGGTCCACGCCTACGGACGCATCACCATCCGCGACGACGAGCGCTTCGTGCGCGGCGTGGTTGCCCGCCTGACCCGAACCCACGAAGCGGCGCAAGCATCACCATGGAAGATGACGGACAGCGCCAAGGAAGACATCGATGCGATGCTCAAGGCCATCGTCGGTCTGGAAATTGACATCACCCGCCTGGTCGGCAAATCGAAGCTGAGCCAGAACAAGGAAGTGCGCGACATGCGCGGCGCCGGCGAGGCGCTCAAGGCCCAGGGCGATCAACTCATCGGCGATGCCATGCTCACCTGTGCGAGCGCCAGGTCAAACTGACTTTTGCCTGCTTGCCTGCACCATCGCGGCCGTATTCCTTGCCATCACAAATTGCCATCGCCCCTGGTGCCGTGCTTGGGCTGCCGCCTCAGGCGAATCGGCCCGCACGGATCCATCGATCTGCGACGGGCTCCAAATCATGGCTTTTCTCCTTCATCGAACAATCAACAAGAGCTGGCTACCAGTCGTTGAGCACCTTCTCCACGAGCTCGCGTTTCGCCTTGGTATTACCCGTACTCATGATCTGCAGTTCGCTTTCCTTCATTGCCCGCCGCAGTTCCACTGCCTTCATCATGGTCTGGCCCGGATCGGCTTCAACCACATCCCAAAAATTGCCGGTTCCGGCCATCAACAGGGCTGCGGGATCTGCCGATTGCAGGAAGTCAATGCTCCCGTAACCATGGAACTTCATGTTGTTGTAGCCCTGCAGGGGGCGGGTGCCGCGCCAGAGATAGGTGAGGTGCCGGTCGTCTGGATAGAGGCGGGCCATCTCGCTTCGCCACAGAGCGCAAGGAATGCCATCGTCGCCATAGCCGGTACCCACGAGCAGCACATGGCCGCTGAGCGGATCCGGTGCGATCGTGAAGAAGCTCAGCCGGCTGCCGTCAGGGTGGTTGACCTTCTCCCACCAAGCGCCAACGATGGCGGCGCAAAAATTGGCGTTGGCCGCCAGAGCTGCACGCCTTTCAGCCAACCATTTGGGGCGCGGGCCCATCTCGGCGATGTGCTCCGCAAGGCGGATGCATCCGGCCTGCAACGAATTGTCCAGATTTTCCAGGGAACTTCGGTCGAAGGTCAGCGTTGTAACGGACAGGATGTCCGATGGGAGCTTCAATTCATCCTTTGGATCGAGCGCCACGATGGATCGATGCCGGCCAAGGCTGCCGATGAACAGCCCCTGTTCGAAAACAAGATTGTCGCGCGGCACGACTTCATTGGCATCACGAATTTTTGACTTGTCGTCCGGCGTCATCACGACGACTGCGAAGTCGGCCTCGTTGCTGATGGTTTCCAATGATTCGATCGCAGTGTCGCCCAATGTGAATTCGAGGGACCAGAGTTCCACCCGCGCCTTGTTACCCAGTTCGGCTTGCAGCGTGGTACGCAAGGCATTGGCTATCTGTTTTCCTTCGGAAGAGGATGCGATAAAGATGCGCAGGGCAGACATGGTCAAGCTCCTTTCTTGGCATGGTTGTGTGGTGCTGCTGGATTGATGCGGCGTCTTGCTGCACGATCAAATACAACTCGCTCTCATAGCGGATCAGCCTGCTCGGCTCATGCATCAAAGCTTCGCGAAAGGCGCATCAGCACGACCGTCGAGCTCGATGAACTTCGGGCGAAATCGAAAAAATCATCACCAAGCCCATTTTTTTGCCGGTTAGATCATGCCATTTTGCAAATTGATTACCTATTTGCGAATTCAATAGTAGCCTCGAAATTTTTGGTGCCCATACAACTTTAATCAATGATCTGTGATTACGGCGGCGGTTTGCAGGGTGATCACATGCTTGCGATGGCGAGCCCGGTGGGCACAATAAGATTGATGTGCGAAAGTAGATTCGCCGACGCAGATCCGGGTAGTCTGGCCTGGCCAGCATCTGCAGCCGGGACAACAAAAAAGCTCCTGAGTGAAGGTGACGCGAAAAATAGTATGCCGCCGCTGTGTCCAAGCCATTTCCTTGCTCGCCATTTGCGTCAGCGGCGATGGCTGATAAGCATCGACGTCGGCGACGTTGCCGACTCAACGGCAACGCAACCAACAGCATGACGCGCCGGCCAGCGATCGGACGATCTGGAGGATCGCCGAGCCAGCGTGGGATGCCGCCCTGGACGGGCGGCACGCCGCTAAAGTAAAACCCGGCGCGCTGGCGCGTCCCACCGACGAATCGACGGTCTGCAATCGGTCTGCATGAATCAAAAGCGCCGCGCTGCGGGTAACAACTGACCGTGTTCCGGGGTGAGTCAAGCCATTGCCACTTCAAACGATGAACATCGTTGATCAATCAAAGGCATTTCTTGGCGCCGACCTGGTTGGAAAATTTCCGTTGATCTGATGCTCCAAAGTAATCGTTGCGCCGGTAGTTTGATTGGGACCACTTCGGTAAAGCTGAGTAGGACTTAGCCCCTCGCTTACCGTCATGCCTCGCCCGAACAGCGTCTTTGTGCCGTACCAGGTTTTGCCCCCGGCGTAGCTGATTCTGTATGTACCAAAAGGCAACAATGTCTTTGCCGCATGACCGCCACCCAGAACAAAGATATCCAATACCGGGGCCCGTGTAGACCAGTCTGACACACGCACAAAGTAACTTGTTTCAGGATGGGATTTGTCGGAAACGATGGTCAGTTCAGCACCTTCATCCACTGGCGAGTTGTAGAGATATAAGCTGCCGTTCGCAGGAAGTGGCACGACGGGCGCGGTTTCAGTACCCAACGTATTCGCCAATAGCGTCCCCGTGAAACGCTCCAGCAGATGATGGTTGCCGCTGGTGTCTACAGCGCTGGCACCGCTGACGCTCTTGCCCGCATCAGCATGACTGGACTGATACAGCACCCCGCAATAAAACGCTGCCACAACTGACGTAAGCCACAAGGCAGCGCCCCATCCCAATCCATTGGTGCGCGCATTTTCAGCAGCCTCCCGCCTGCGCGTACGCTCAAGTATGTAAGCCCGATCGTCTAACCCCATTATCGTTCTCAATTTAAAAATATCTTATTATCAACTCTACACGAAAATTAGACTATAGCCGGATGGCGCAAATCGAAGTTGACCTGGGCTCGGCCAGGCTGGACGGCGAGCGCGAACGCACAGCCGCCGAGGCGGCGCGCACCGAGCTGGCCAAGTCGTTACTCAGGTTGGAAGCGATGCAGCGCCTGGAAGCGGATCTCGCCAGCCCCAACATGGCGTATAGCCAGCATGTCAGCTGGTAAAGTGTGCACGAATACCGATATTTAATTTTGTCTACGCACAAGCTGTCAGCAGCGGATGTAAACTGATACAGCCGGTGTGCGGCCACATTTCTGGCGCCAGTACGCCCTCCAGATCGAACCATGCGATGTTCATTGCTTGCATTTCTTCGCGTCAGTGACTCATGTTGGTGAAGGCCAGGGACACGCCCAGGCCCATCAAAACCGAACCGATCAATTTGTCGATCACGTTCTGGTGAATGATCATGCGCGAGCGAAACGTCTGTTGCGAGAAAAGCAGAGCGACCAGTGCAAACCAGATGAAGTGGGTGGCGGACATGAACAGCCCATAGCCGAACTGGATCGTCAGCGGCGTCCCGGTCTGCACCACCTGAGTATAGGTGCTGATGACGAACAGCGTCGTCTTCGGGTTCAGTGCATTGGTCAAGAAGCCATTGAGCAAACATTGGAAGCTTGATGCTTGGAAGCACGCTGCTGGAGCCTCGACCTCCAGATCGATGACCAGTTTGGCCTGGTTGCGGAAAGTTTTCCATCCGATCACGATCAAATACAAGGCGCCGACGATCTTGATGATGGAAAACAGCGAAG